>CALXUO010000038.1 GCA_944391695.1 uncultured Alphaproteobacteria bacterium | reverse complement strand
TATCTCCCGCAATCCTTGCAGCATTGGCAGCACCACGTCCTTTTTGAGCCGCATTGAAATTGGCTTTGCAATGGTGGTAGTCATCAAGATATCTAAATCCATGATCTTTCATATGTAAATATTCGTCTCTTCATGTCTTGTCCCTTCATCTATGTAGTGAGTATAAAAAATTATCCCGAAAATTGCTATCGCAATCTTCGGGACTTTTTTTACTTGTCCAATTTTTGGGGGACAGTTCAATCAAAGGGTGGTTTTTTATTTGAGATAAAGCTTTTGAGCCAAAGCTAAAAATTGCTCAGGTGTGAGCTCTTCCGGGCGCATTGTAGGTAAAATACCAATCTCGCGGCAAACGGAATCCAGCTCAGAAAAGTTTTTTAAGCTTTGACGAATCATCTTGCGGCGCATGGAAAACGTTTGAGACGTTAGTTTCTCAAGCGCCTTTATTTCTTCGATATTTAAAGCATGTGATAAAGGAGTAAAAACCAAAACACTGGACCATACTTTGGGCGCCGGAGTAAAGCTCTCGGGATTTAGATCAAAAAGGTGGGTTATACTGCATTGCAATTGTGCCAAAATCGAGATGCGGCCATAGTCTTTGGTGCGAGGTGAAGCCATTATCCGGTCGGCAACCTCTTTTTGAAACATCAAAGTCAATGAAGAATATTTCTTGATATCATATAACCATTTGGTTAGAAGCGGGACCGAAATGTTATAAGGCAGATTGGAAACAATATGCTTGGCATATTTTTCAGCAAATGCAAAATCATAAATCAAAGCATCTTGATTGATAATCTCTAGAACATCGCCGGTTTTGTTTTTAATATCCTGCATAATTTTGATGCAACGCTCGTCAAGCTCTATAACCGTTATTTTGTCCGGTTCTTGCTCCAGTACCGAGCGGGTCAGGCCACCTGGTCCTGGGCCTACCTCAAAAACATGAGCCCCGCTAAATGATGTCAGGCTTTGGCTGGATAAAGACATCCTGACTATTTTGTCGGTGATGTTTTTATCAAGCAAAAAATTCTGCCCCAAACTTTTTTTTGCCAATAAACCTTGAGCCTCAACGGTAAGCCTTAAAGAAGGCAAAGTTTGAATTGCAGTTTTGATGTCCATTAACCAAACGCCTTATTGTTTGATTTCAATGATGGCTTTTTGCTTAATTTCTTGGAGCTTGTTTTTAGAAATGGCCTCCATTTTTTGGTTCTCAAGTAATGTTTTTATTTCTTTTGAATCCGGTGAAAAATCAGGGTTTTGTTTGGGGTCAAAAACTTGTTGCAGTTTAAGAATATAATAGCCATCCCCAATTAAAATGGCGTCGCTTATTTCTCCGGGAGACATTGAGGATAAACGCATTTCTAAGGCTGAGAGCATTTTTCCGGAGTTAATCCAGCCTAAATTGCCGCCGTTGGAAGCAGAAGGTGCTTCTGAAAAATGGGCGGCATAAAGCTCAAAACGAGGATCTTCACGGAGCTTGTCAACCAGACCTTGGATATCCGCGGCATTCTTTTTCTTGATATAAATTTCGGAAACCAAATATTTTTTTATGCTCATGTCTTCGGTTACTTCGCGGATGGTTTCATCGATTTCTTTTTGGGTGATGTTGGCGGTTTGATAATATTGATTGCGCACCATCTTTACCCAAGCAATTTCGGCCCTGATGTTGTCGGCTAAGGCCTGGCGATTGATGCTTTTTTGCGACAGAGAAGATAAATTTATTTTATTTTTTTGAGCCCAGCCTTTCATTTGCTCTTCTACTTCCGCATCGCTTACCGAAATTCCGGCTTTGGCGGCGGCTTGCGCTTTTAGTTTTTGCTCAATGGTTTGGGCTAAAATACGTTGTTTTATCATTTGGGCTGTTTGAGCGTTGTAGGGTATGGGCGAGTTGAGCATAAATATGTTAAGCTGGTCTGCTAAATCTTCGCTTGAAATTATTTCGCCGTTGACTAAGGCTGCTATTTTGATTGATTCGGCAGAGGCGGAAAAAATCAGGAAGATTGAAAATAAAAAACTTAAAAATATTTTTTTCATAGATATAACTCCTTGTTTTTTAATTGGTTCCAACGCTGCCAATTGTTTTTAAGAAGAAGGAAAAATAAACTGTAATCTCGTTTTCGTCTTTGGGGTCATCGGAGAATTCTTTTTCTAAGTGAAGCGCAAAACGAGAACATTCATCTTCATAAATAATGCCGCCGCCGTTAGAAATAGTGTGGTCGTTTACCAAATCTTGACGTGCAAACATATCAATCGACCAATTGCGAGTAATTTTTGAATTAATAGACATATAAATTTCTTTACGATGAGTGTCAATATATTCTGCATAGTTCTCGGCTTCGGGAAAGAAAATATAAGATGTATACAGACGCAAAATATCGCTTCCCAAAGAAGCTCCGAGTTCGCTATAGGTTATTTTGAAATCTTCTTTATCAAGCTTAAAACGATAGTTCATATCAAAATATTGACTGGGTGCCGCATAAATTCTACCGACGTAATCTGAAAAATGACTGGTTTCACCGGGTTGGTTAAACAGATTGTCTTCTTTGTCAAATTCATAGGTTTGTGCCAACAGAGCCGATGAGCGTCCCCATTTGCGGTCGTAGAAACTCCAGTTTAGACCATAGCTTATACGGCTGCCGGTGTCATTGCGATCATAGCCCGAATAACGGTCAAGATCAAAAATATTTGCGTCGGTGATTTCTACATCCATACTGTCTTCATTGGGGATTTTGTCAGGCTTATTGTCTTGGTTGGGAGCAAATGCGGCAACTATAATCGGTTCCAAAATTTGAGAGGTGTTGGCAGTGGTTTTGATAAACGGAAGACGCCATTCTAATCCTATTTGCGGAAATATCCTGCCGGTGGTGCCGGTATAGTCTTGGCCTAATTCGTTTTGGTATTGGCTGATGTAATATAAGTCAGATTTGAGAGAGGCAACTAAACGATATTTTTCGCCGTAAGGACTGGTATAAGGCAAATTCCACGAGTTTATCATTGTTAGGCGTTGCGAGGCGTCATATTCTTCATGATAGACCGAGGCCATATTAAAGGTGTTTTTGAAATAGGCTCCGTAACGGTCAGGGGAAGATATGTTTTCATAACTCATAAACGGAATAATATATGGAGTGTTGCTGTTTTGTAAATTGTAGCTCAGCATATCATAGTAGTAGCCTTCGATTGAAGCATAGTTGCGGTTATCGAATGCTTGCAGACGGACACGCGAAGTAAGCCATGAATCGTCTTTTTTGGGTAAAGAAAGGTCTTTTAGGTAATTCTCATCAGAGGCATAGTTAATGTCGGTATCTGCAACCCAATAGTCATTTATTTCATAGCGCCCGTATAAAAACAGGTTGCCGCGGTTTTTGTCTTCGTCGTCATCGTGCATAAAAGTACCCGAGGCACTTAGCTCACCGTTGTAAAAGTATTTGTTAAATATGCCAGAGTAAATAATCCCTTTGTCCGAGGATAAAATAGGATTAAAAATTAGGTTTTCTTGCGGGGAAATATCCCAAAAATATTGCGGTTGAATTCCCGCACCAAGATAACTGCTGCTCATAATACGCGGAAACAAAAATCCGGAACGGTGTTTTACCGTTGGATCAGGATGCGAGAAAAACGGAGTGTATAAAATAGGCACTCCCTTTATTTCTAAAAAAGCATGTTGGTATTCAATATTTTGATCTTGAGGCTGATGAATGACTTTTTGGGCTTTGAGCTGCCAAAGAGGTGATTCCCCTAAGCAATTATCGCAAGGAGTATAAACAGCCTGTCTTAAAACTTTGGTGTCATCTTGTTTCTTATGAAAAGAGTTGGCGGCAAGACGAGTTTTATCTGCCATGACGACTTTAATGTTTTGAACATCGGCGTTTTGCATGTGATCTTGTAAGTCAGCTTTGTCGGCAAATATAACATTGCCGCTTTTTTCAACTAAAATTACGTTGCCAACGGCCGAAATATGGTCGGTTTTTTGGTTGTATATAACTTTGTCGGCTCGCAAAGTTGTATCTTGGCGGATAATTTCGACATTGCCGGATGCGGTTATAGTGTCTTGTGTCGAATCGTTTTCCATTTCGTCGGCTGAAAAATAAATGTCGGTCTCTTCTTGGGGTGAGGATGACAAAATATCGGTTACGTCATGTCGTGGTTCTAAGTTGGTTAAGGATTTGGGTTTGGAAGATTCTATGGTTTTTTTAGTGTCTAACAGAATAAGACTGTCATCTGCTTGTGCATCTGAGATAAAGAAGGCCGAAAGTAATACTCCTAACATAGTTTGTCTTTTAAGCATCGTCTTCTCCTGAAACGGGCTTGTGATTGTTGCGATGATGCTCAGGCTTTCCGGGAAGCAAAAGCAAAATAATGCAGAAAACAAACGGAATAATAACGTTTAAATACATGAGTATCAGCCAAGCCAAGTTTTTTGATGCAAGGTTGCCAGAGATAAGATCAAGTGCTTGAATGAAAATAACTGATGTTAATGATAGGGCGATAGTTTTGGTTTGGCCGCGGCGGTTAAAATTGCTAATTAGTAAACCGGTGCAACCCAAAAGCGCATAAACTATGGATAAAAGCGGCGTGGTGATACGTTTGTTGCCTTCAATAAACCATTTGTAACGCTCGGTTTGCGGCAGAGAAGAATCGTCTAAGGCTCCCATAAGCTCAGAAAAAGAACGGACGCGAACACTGTCTTTGCGGCGCGACTTGGTCCCTTTGATGCCAAAATCAACCGAATATTTGGTGAAGTTTACCGATGAAAATTGGTTGTCTTTTAGCGATATTTCTTGGCGTGTGCCATTGATTAAAACAATCCGTGGGCCTTTTTCGGTTTTTATAATAATGCCTTTTTCAGCGGTGGTGGTCGATTTTTTTTGCGGTGTACGTTCATCGTTAATCAAAATGCCGCCTACCGTGCCGTCATCTTCGTGGGTGGTGATAAAAACAGTTAGTTCCGGCTGTAAAGTGGTGAATTCTCCTTCGCGGAACATAAGGTGAGAAATGTTGTTTTTGACTTTCCACTCTAAATCGTTGAAAGCGTTTTCGGCTTTTGGAATCCCAATGTTTAGAACATAAATGTTGGCAAAAACCAGCAAACTTCCAATAAATATGGATGGTTTGGCCAGTTGCCAGGGGCTGATGCCGGCTGCTTTCATAACAACTAATTCGCGGTCGGACAACATGCGGTTATAAACAAATAAAACAGCGGCAAATAATGAAATCGGTGCCAGAATAGTAAAAATGCGCGGCATTAAAAGCGAGGTTAGCTCAATAAAAATACCTGTCGATATCCCTTTGGACGCAATCAAATCAAGAAAACGGAGCGATTGCGAAAGCCAGATAATCGACATCAACGAAAAACTTACCAGTAAAAAACCAATAATGATTTGTTTGGTAATATATATATTGAGTTTTTTCATAACCCGAAATTATAACCGTTTTATTTTATATTTAAACTTATTTATGCAAAATGGACGATTTTTTGTGAATTGTCAAAATAAATTTGGGGGGAGCTTAAGAATCTGCTTGAAGTTGTGTCTGTTTGTATTTATCATTCAGGATTAGTTTGATACTAGATTTTAAGGAGATATATATGTCTGATGTTTCCCAAGCTGCGCAGATTGCCAATAAATGGCGTAAAAAGCGGGGCTCTTTGATTATGGCGTTGCATGAAATTCAAGATGTTAAGGGGTATGTTGATTGGCAAGATGCGGTCGATGTGTCGCTTAATATGGGAGTGCCGCTTGCCAGAATTTATGAAGTGTTGACTTTTTATAACTTTTTTAAATTGGAGGCTCCGGGTAAGGCGGTTATTTCGGTTTGTACCGGTACGGCATGTTATCTTAAAGGAAATGACAAGGTGTTGGAGAAGTTTAAGTCTGAGCTTGGTATTAATGAGGGTGAAAGCACCAAAGATAAGATGTTTCATCTGCAAAGCGTTAGATGCGTGGGATGCTGCGGTTTGGCTCCGGTGTGTGTGGTTAACGGCAAAACATACGGCCGGATGACGCCTGAGATGGTGCCGGAAATTTTGGCTGAATGGCGCAAGACTTTTGAGGAGGAATAAAAATGGCCGATATTGATTTGGATAAGAGATTTGATGTTCATGAAATTGCCAAAAATAAATTGGCCGAAATAGAAAGGTTTGTTTGCAATATTTATTGCTGCCATTCGACAGGCTGCAAATCTTCGGGCAGCGATGATATCTTGGATTTGATTAAAAACATGGTGGCCGAACACGAGGTTGAGGACAAAATCAGAGTGGTGGCTACCGGATGTATGGGGTTGTGCGCCCAAGGGCCGCTTATCAGAGTTGAAATAAAGGGTAAAAAAGATGCTCTATTTAAACGCGTCGATTTAGAATCGGCAAAACAAATTATGGAAAAATATGTATTGCCGGCAATAGCTGTTGAGGGCGATTTTGCGGTACCTGATGATCTGCAGAAATATGTTTTGTCTTTGGAGCTGCCATTCTTTACCAAGCAAGAAAAAGTGGTGCTGAAAAATGCCGGACATATGGATCCGGAAGATATTTCGGAATATATGGCCAGAGGCGGTTATTTGGCGCTTGAAAAGGCCTTGAAAACCATGACGCCGGCGCAAGTGGTCGAAGAAATTAAAAAATCGGGTTTGCGCGGTCGCGGCGGCGGTGGTTTTTCTACCGGTATGAAATGGGAGCTGGCTGCCAAAGTGCCGACGGTGGATGAAAAGTTTATTATCTGTAATGGCGACGAGGGAGACCCGGGGGCTTATATGGATAGGTCAATCTTGGAAGGTGATCCTCACGCCGTAATCGAGGGAATGATGATTGCCGCTTATGCTATCGGCGCAACCGATGGCTGGTTTTATGTCAGAGCCGAATATCCGTTGGCGGTCGAAAGGCTTGAAAAAGCCATTAAAGCCTGCAAAAAGAATCGGCTTTTGGGTAACAATATTATGGGAACGGATTTTTGCTTTAATGTTGATATCAGGCTTGGTGCGGGTGCGTTTGTTTGCGGTGAGGAGACAGCTCTTATTCACTCAATTGAGGGCGCCAGAGGAACTCCGAGGCCGCGTCCGCCTTATCCGACAAACAAAGGTTTGTGGGAAAAACCATCCTGTGTTAACAATGTGGAAACTTTGGCTAATGTTTCTAAAATATTGCTCAAAGGGGCTGATTGGTTTGCTTCTTTTGGTACCGAAACATCAAAAGGAACAAAAGTTTTTGCTTTGACAGGTCAGGTGGAGCACTCGGGCCTTATTGAAGTGCCGATGGGAACAACCATTAATCAAATTGTTAATGAAATCGGTGGCGGCGTGCCGAATGGCAAAAAGCTTAAGGCCGTGCAGACAGGAGGTCCATCAGGAGGTGTTATTCCAAAAGAATATATGGATATGCCGGTTTGCTATGAAGAACTTAAAAAAGTTGGTTCGATTATGGGTTCGGGCGGTATGATTGTGATTGATGACTGCTCGGATATGGTGGAGCTGGCCAAGTTCTATCTCGATTTTACGGTTGATGAATCTTGCGGCAAATGCGCGCCGTGTCGTATCGGCGGCAAGCAGATGTTAGCTTTGCTTGAAAAAATCAGCAAGGGAAAAGGAAACAAAAAGGATTTGGCTCAACTTAAAAGGATTGCAACCGCCATGCAAAAAGCATCGTTGTGCGGGCTGGGACAGACTGCTCCGAATCCGGTGTTGTCTACCTTGAAGTTCTATGAAAAAGAATATAACGATAAACTGGTTGAGAATAAAGCTGCGGCGGGGGAGAACTAAGATGGTTAAGTTGAAAATTGATAATTTTGAAGTAGAGGTTAAGGAGGGTACTTCGATTTTGGATGCGGCTCGCAGCGTGCAAATAGATATTCCGACATTGTGTAAACACCCCGATGTGGATCCTTCGGCCGGTTGCGGAATGTGTATTGTTAAAGTGGGCGGTCGTATTATGCGCTCTTGCTGTACTCCGGCGGCTGAGGGAATGGAAATTATTACCAATGATGCCGAGCTGCAAGAAATCAGAAAAACTGTGTTGGAGCTTATTTTGAGTAATCATCCCAATGATTGTCTAAAATGCGCAAGAAGCGGGCAATGCGAACTGCAAGAGATGGCTATGCAGATGGGGGTTGACCGTGATGAAATTCGTAAAATTTTGGCGCAAAAAGAAATAGATGATTCAACCCAGGCAATTGTGTTGGAGCCTTCGAAATGTATTGTGTGCGGCAGATGTGTCGATATTTGCCAAAACCAACAAAATGTTTGGGCCTTGAGTTATCTTAACCGCGGGCTGCCGACCAAAGTTAGCGGAGCAAATGATGCCAAGCTTGCTAATACTCCCTGTATTAAGTGCGGACAATGTGCCGCGCACTGCCCAACAGGCGCCATAACCGAATATGATGATACTAAAAAAGTTTGGGATATGCTCAAAGACAAAGAGCTGGTTACGGTGGTGCAGATTGCGCCGGCAGTGAGAGTGGCTTTGGGTGAAGAATTCGGCTATGATTTTGGCGAAAATCTGACCGGAAAAATTTATGCCGCTTTGCGCAGACTTGGGTTTGCCAAAGTGTTTGATACCAATTTTGCCGCCGATTTGACCATTATTGAAGAGGCAACCGAATTTGTGAATAGATTTACCAACAAAGAAAATTTGCCGCTGTTTACCTCTTGTTGTCCGGCTTGGGTGGATTATATGGAAAAATATTATCCGGAAAGATTGTCCAACCTTTCAAGTTGTAAATCGCCGCATCAGATGCTTGGCGCGGTGGCCAAAACTTATTATGCACAAAAAGCAGGAATTGATCCGGAAAAAATAAGAGTGGTTTCGGTTATGCCGTGCACGGCCAAAAAGTGGGAAATACATCGTCATGAAACCATGCGTTCTTCAGGATATCAGGATGTTGATGTGGTGATTACTACCAGAGAGTTGGCCAAGATGATAAGACAAGCCGGAATTAACTTCAAAGGTTTGAAAGATGAATTGGCTGATGATCCGTTGGGTGAGTATTCCGGTGCCGGAACTATATTCGGGGTTACAGGAGGCGTTATGACGGCGGCTTTGCGGACGGCATATTTTTATATTACCGGACAAGAGCTTGGAAAGCTTAATTTCGAGGCGATAGAAGGTCTTGAAGGTATAAAAGCGGCTGAGGTTGATATTAAAGGTACTAAAGTGAAAATTGCCGTGGTTAACGGTGTCGGTAATGTCGAAGAACTGATGAACCAAATTAGAAATGCCGAAGAAGCGGGTGAGGATATGTCTTATCACTTTATTGAGGTGATGGCCTGCCGCGGCGGGTGTATTGCCGGCGGCGGACAACCCAAAGTTATGATGCATAATTTGCCCAAGCCTTGGGGTATCAATGATGAAATCAGAAAATTACGCTCCAAGGGGCTAAATGATGAAGATGAAGAGGCTAAGAATCGTTTGTCGCATCATAATGCTTCGATTAAGCAACTATATGCCGAATTTTTAGGTAAGGCTGGAGAAGGTAAAGCGCACGAGTTGTTGCATACCAAATATCGGCAGAGAGATTTGTATAAATAGTAATAAAAAACCGGAGTTGTTACTCCGGTTTTTTTAAGCCAATAAATCTGATGTTTTGGCAATGCTGACAGTTAATCTTTTGGCGTTGTCTTGAAGCTCCATATTTTCAAAAATATACAAGGCATCGTGAAAACACTCAAGACTTTCTTCTAAAAGCTCTTTGTCATCATTGTCGCGGCCAAGGCGAAAATATATGTTGCCGATGTTTTCTTGGGTGCCGGCCCAATCAAACGGGTCGCGTTTTTCGGTTATTATTTTTTGGCGGTTTTTATAAGCTGCAATGGCCAGCTCGGCAATGGCGTTGTTGTTGGTTATGGTGCTTAGGATATTTAAGCGCTGTCCAAGCTCGCCTTCGATGTCGGCCCAAAATTCGGGAAAGAGATTGTAGGTAAAGATTTTTTCGGCTTCGCGCAGGTTGAAAACCGAATCCCTTAGCGCTTGCAAGTCTTCTTTTTGCCGCCAGTAATTATACAATAAAGAAGAAAGCTTATAAGAAATAATACCGTAATCATAAGGGTATACATATTTGCCAAGGTATTTTTGGGCGCGTTGGTAGTTGCTGATGGCGCCTTTGAAATGTTTGGCCGGGTTTTTGGTTAAGACTTTGATAGCCGTATCATGCAGCTGGCCAAAATGGTTGTAGATACAGCCTAAATGTACCGGCTTTTTGATTAGGTCTTGGTGTTTGATGGCGTTTTCTAGCAGGTTGTTGACAATCTTAAATTCTTTTTCGTTGTCAAAATGACGACAGTAACTTAGATATATCAAAGCCAAAAAGTTCATAATATAGGGCATGTATTCAAGCCCCATGTTTTTTGCGGAATTATCGGATGAAAGCTTAAGAATAATCTTTTTTAAAAGATATTTTTGGCGGATCTCTGAGGGTTTATCCGGAGTGTTGAGACTTGAAATTATAGTCCCTATAATTAAGTTGAGAATCGATACCGGAAAACTCCCTTCACCACTAAATAAATAGGCCGGAAGATATAGACTGTCTAGCAAAGATAAAAATGACCGATTGTTTTTTTCATATTGCATCGGAGTTTGAAAATTGAGGCGTATTTTGTCGTTTTCTCTTTGGCCCCAGATTAAAACATCGGCTTTGGTGTTGTCTAAAATAGCTTGACCTTTATCTATGAAGTCAAAGAATGTTCTTCCTTCCAGGTTGAGAAAAGTTTTGTTAAAAGGTTCGTTGAAATAGCTGACGTTAAGGTTTTTTTGGGTATGTAACAAAGCGGCTAAAACTTCGCCGGATGAATTCTCAACATTTTCGGCAAATTCTATAACCACAACTTTGATGTTAATCTGAAGAATCTCTTCCTCGCTTAAGCCTTCGAAAGTGGTGTCTCGAGGCGTCAGAAAGATGTTTTTTAGAGTATCTAATATTTGCATCAATGTTTGCCCCGCTTGCCTTTTTTGGGTTTAGAAAAAATTTTGTTGACTGATGTTTTGATGTCTTTTATCAGTTGCTGATTGGTTTCTTTTAGCGTTTTGGAATCTTGTTGCCAATTGATAAGACGATATAGTTGCCATGCCGATATAAGTCCAGCAACAAAAGGAATAGAAAAAGAATTTGTACCATGAATTTGCAAAACACCTAAGATGATAAGCAATATGTTGGCGCTCCACAGAGTGTGAAGAACCAGAGATGCTGGGCAGCCGTTGGTGAAAGATTGAACCGAGATGGTGTTATAACAGATATTGTGGTATTTGGGCAAAAGGGTGATTTTGCGAGCAAAGGCTATCATTAATTCTAAAAGATACAGCATCGAAAAAATCAGAAAACACGGTATCAGATATTCGCCATATGAAATAAGCCCCAGCCAGCCGAAAATAAAGCCTATAGCCGGAGAAGAATCGGATCCCAAGGGTTGGTTTTGACTATAAAAATAGGCTATCAGAGATACACCCAAAATACCTGCCGCCGAAGCCCCGAGAATAAACGGGGCAAAACCAAATAGGGACAACAGTAAAATACCGATGCTGATGGTAATTCCTTCAATCTGCGGCAGAGGATTGAGCCCGGAAAGAGCTTTCCAGCCATAGGTGAATCCAAATAAAGCCAAGGCGATTAATCCGTTGTTTAGCCAGATAGGATAGGATTGGGGTAACAAAAAACTACTGAAATCACAAATAAAAACGGCAGCAAAAGAGGCAAGCAGCGTGGTAAGTAAGCTTGCAAAAGGCAAACGGATAAAAAGACCTAGGATGATTATGAAAATGCATAAAAAAGAACCGAGATATTGCCAGGGAGTTATTGCAGAGACAAAATCGTAAGAGTACCAATTGAAAAATACAATAGGAACAACTCCGAGAACGGAAGCGCAGCCAAAAGAAAGTGAGGAAGCCAGTAATCGATTGCGTAAAAAAGATATTTTTATAAGATTGGAAAACAAAACAGCGGCAATAATCAGGCAAACAATAAAAGATAATCCGGTAAGTAAAAGATGCGCGCTCATCAAAAAAAACTCCGATTGGCAAAATTGTAATATTTTTTAATATAGATTATTAAGCTTTTTTCTTCAAGGAAGTTTGTTAGGTTATGCTAGTATTTCTTAGAGGCCAGACTTAGAAGATCAAACAAAACAGGCGTATCAAAACGGTCTAGATCTTTGATAAGGTTAAGAAAGGCGTTGAAATCGTTTTGCGTTTTGATATCTCCGGGATAGTTGTTGGCAAAGGTGTAGATGCGGGCAATAATTTCTCCGGAATCAAGGGAAATTTTGTCGGCTGCGGCAAGAGAAATTAGCTCATCGACGGCAGAATCCGCTTGATGTCTTATTTCAGCTTGGGACATAAGAGTGGAGATGGGTTTGTTATAGCAAAGAAGCAATAGATTGCCGATAAAGTAAGGTGCTAGATTTTGCCAGAAAAAGCGTTTATCGGAAGGAAAAATATTTAGATCTATGGAGGAATCGTTAAAAATGTTTTTGAGGCGGACGGCATCTTCTCCTGAGGTAATGATTTCTAATTTGGGTGAATGTTCATAGAGTTCGACGGTATTTTTGGTTAACGACAGCTGAGCTTTGAAAACAGCGGGAATAATTTTAACGGTATTAAGTTTGTTGAGCAAATCGCGGTTGTATAAAAAAGAAAGGTTTATGACTGGGATAGTATGGAGATAAGGCTGGTTAAGGTGTAATAAGTCGGAGTTGGTTTGGGCAGGGGTTGATGCTAAAAAACAAAAATCGTACGGTTTTGCCGCAACAGAGGCAAAAGTAAAGTGAGTGTGTTTGTTTTGAAAACGGGATTGTTTTATGCAAAAAGCTCCGCGTTTGGTATAGGCTTCCAGTTGATGCGGAGGAACCAAAACAGTAACTCGATATCCTGAGTTTTGCAAAGTGTCGGCCAGAAAAAAAGCCGAGGCAGACGTTCCGATAATTGCTATATCGGCAGCTGCGGCAGATGAGAGTGTTTCGGTCTTGTTGAATATCATGATTGGTTTCCTTTTTGCAGGCAAGCAATAAAAAAGCCGTCGGCGCCGCCAAAGTCCTTGAGATGTTGTGGCAAAATCCTTATGTAGCCTTCGGGCGTGGTGATGCTTGACAGCTCGTGTGGTATTTGGGGAGCAAGATTAACCACGGAGTAATGAGGATTGTTTTGCAGAAATGAAGATATTTGGTGTTCTCCTTCATCCTTGCACAAGGAGCAGGTGCAATACAATAAGATACCGTGGGGTAAAAGAGCTTTGTCAATGAGGGCAAGAAATTGCTTTTGGAGGGCTGATTGACGAGATATGTCGTCTAATGTCTTTATATGCGCAATCTCGGGATGGCGGCGCAAAGTGCCGGTTGCCGAGCAGGGAGCATCTAATAAAATAATGTCGAACTTTTGTGTGGTTTGCGCAAGAAATTCCAAACCGTCTTGGCAGATGATCTGCTCTGGGGTAAGGTGCAGACGAGCAAGATTTTCTTCAAGCGTTTTGAGCCGTTTAGCAGAGATATCAAGGCAAGTTACTTGGGCGCCGGCGTGTAATAGCTGGGCTGTCTTACCACCGGGAGCGGCACAAAGATCAAGAACTTTTTTGCCTTTTATTGTACCAAGCATTTTAACCGGTATAGAGGAGGAAAAATCTTGTACCCACCAAGTGCCTTTGGTGTAATCGGGAAGGGATGATATTTTGCCTCTGCCGGAAAGGCGAATCGAACCTAGCGGAAGAATGTTGCCGTTGAGAGCTTGGGCAGATGATGCTGAAACGTAGGTGATGTCAAGGTAAGGCTCGGTTATGGAGGCTTTTTCGATTGCAGCTATGGTTTTGGAAGAGTAGTCGCGGTGCAAAAGAGTGCGGAAACTTTGCGGAAAAAACTCACCTTTATCGGCGGTAATTAATTCTTTTTTGGTGCGGCTTATTTTGCGCAAAACAGCATTTACAAATCCGCCAACATAACGGTCGGTTTTGGCTTTGACAATGCTGACATAGGAGTTGATAACGGCATAGTCCGGCGTTTGCATATATAAAAGCTCGGTTGCACCAAGAATAAGAGCCAAGCGAGCAATGTTGTTTTGTTGCGACAATTTTTTGTTGATGAGGTGTTTTAGAATTTTGCGAATGTATACCAAGTGGCGAAGAGATGTCAAAATAAGCATGGTAACGAAAGCGTTGTCTTCGTCGGGGACAGAAGATAATAAATCGGCAGAGGTTTTGCCGGCCAAAATGTTTTGCAAAATTTGCAAAGATGTTTCTCTTTGACTGCTCATAATCTTCTTTCGAACATGGTTGTATCAAATTATTTTAGTTAATTGCCGCAATAAATACAAGGCAAAAAAATCTATCTTGTCAAATATATTAAACTGAGATATTTTTTTACCAGTATGTTTTAAATGCAAGTTAACTATGATAATTGGATTGAAAAAATGAATAAAAAATATAATGGTAAGGCCTCTTTTGATGAATGGGTGAAAGAGTGGCATATGGAAGATAGATATAATTTTAAGGCTATTGAAAAAAAATGGCAGGAAATTTGGGAAGATGAAAAAGCCTATAAGGTAGAAATTGATAAAAATAAAGAAAAGTTTTATGCCTTGGTCGAATTTCCGTATCCCTCAGGGGCCGGGTTGCATGTCGGACACCCGAGGTCTTATACTGCATTGGATGTGATTGCTCGCAAAAAAAGAATGCAAGGGTTTAATGTTTTGTACCCCATGGGGTTTGATGCTTTTGGCCTGCCTGCTGAAAATTATGCCATTAAAACCGGAGTGCATCCTGCCGTATCGACAAAGGAAAATATTGCCAATTTTACACGCCAACTTAAGGCAATCGGTTTTAGTTTTGATTGGGACAGATGTTTTAATACCTGTGATCCGGAGTATTATAAGTGGACACAGTGGATGTTTATCAAGTTTTTTGAAAAAGGTTTGGCTTATAAGGCCAAGATGGCTATTAACTGGTGTCCGTCGTGTAAAGTTGGTTTGGCTAACGAAGAAGTGGTTAACGGGCATTGTGAGCGTTGCGGCGCCGAGGTGGTTAGAAAAGATAAAGAGCAATGGATGATTGCCATTACCAAATATGCCGACAGGTTGATTAATGATTTGGATGGGTTGGATTTTATTGACCGAGTTAAATCGCAACAGATTAACTGGATCGGACGATCGGAAGGTGCCGAGCTTGATTTTGATTTTGGTGAAGATAAATTGAAAGTATTTACCACGCGTCCGGATACGGCGTTTGGTGTAACTTATATGGTTATGGCGCCGGAACATCCGTTTGTGGCAAAATATATGGATAAGCTGGAGAATCCTGCTGAAATTAAAGATTATGTCGAAGAGACGGCAAAAAAATCTGATTTGCAGCGGACGATGAGTGATGAAAAAACCGGTGTCGAGTTAAAAGGAATCAAGGCCAAAAATCCTTATACCGGCGAGATGATTCCAGTGTTTATATCTGATTATGTTTTGACCGGGTATGGAACAGGCGCCATTATGGCGGTGCCGGCGCATGACCAGCGCGACTATGATTTTGCCAAGGTATTTAATTTGCCGATTATTCAGGTTTTGGCCGGAGGTGATATCTCCGAAAAAGCTTGGGAAGAGGACGGTGAGCATATTAACTCCGGTTTCTTAAATGGTCTTAATAAAGAAGACGCTATGAAAAAAGCCACTGATTATGCGGTCGCGCACGGGTTTGGCAAAGCAAAGGTTAATTTTAAGCTGAGAGATTGGGTGTTCTCGCGCCAGAGATATTGGGGCGAGCCGATACCTATGGTTTATTGCGAGCATTGCGGTTGGCAGCCAATTCCGGAATCGGAATTGCCGTTAACTCTGCCTGAAGTGCCTGATTATCACCCCAATGATGAGGGCGAATCGCCTTTGGCAAAAGCAACCGAGTGGGTTAATACTGTTTGCCCGAAATGCGGCGGAGCTGCCAGACGTGAAACCGACACCATGCCCAACTGGGCAGGCTCGTCCTGGTATTTCTTGCGTTATTGTGATCCGCACAATGATAAAGAATTTGCCTCCAAAGAAGCGCTTGAATATTGGATGAATGTTGACTGGTATAACGGCGGTATGGAGCATACCACACTGCACTTGCTGTATTCGCGCTTTTGGCATAAGTTTTTATATGATTGCGGATATGTTCCGACCAAAGAGCCTTATAACAAAAGGACTTCACACGGAATGATTTTGGCCGAGAATGGCGAAAAAATGTCTAAATCACGCGGCAATGTTATTAATCCGGATGATATTGTTGATGCTTATGGGGCTGATACTTTCCGTCTTTATGAGATGTTTATCGGGCCGTTTGATCAGACGGCAATGTGGTCGGACGAAAGCTTGATGGGAGTTTATCGCTTTGTCGGCAAAGTCTTTGGATTGTTTAGAAAAGTTTACAAAGATATTGAGCCAAGCCGAAATGATTTGCAGGCAATGCATAAATGTATTTTGGAAGTTACCGAGAGAATCGATTTGATGAAATTTAATACCGCGGTTTCATCACTGATGACATATGTTAATTATTTGGCAGGATTGGATAAAATTCCACCGGAGATGTATGAAACTCTATTGAAATTGATGTGTCCGTTTACACCGCATTTGGCCGAGGAAATGTGGGCAAGAATGGGGCATAATACCTTAATCGTTGCCGAATCTTGGCCCAATGGCGATGCCAAGCTGGCAGAGCAAAATACGGTTATAATTGCCGTACAGCTTTGCGGCAAAATGCGCGGTACTATCGAAATGCCTAAAGATGCTCCGAAAGAAGATGTGGAGGCAAAAGCTCTTGGATTGGAAAATATCAAGCGCCAAACCGAGGGAAAAGAAATTAAGAAAATTATCGTGGTGCCAAACAAGATTGTTAATATTGTTGCATAAAGGAGAAGGTGTTTTATGAAAAAGGTTGGAGTTTTTGTTGCAATATTGCTGTTGGCCGCTTGCGGATTCCAACCTTTGTATGTGCAACGAACCATAAATGATGGCGGGTATGATAAAGAGCAGTTTGATACGTCTATTTCGGAGGAGATGGCGTTGATTAAAATTCCGCCGATTCCTGACAGATTTGGTCAATTACTGAGAAATGAATTAATTGATTTGCTGACGCCTAAAGGTGTTCCTCAAAATTCAAAATACAGACTAGATGTCGTTTTAGCAAGTAAGTCTTTAACACAACAGGCTATGCGTAATGACGTTACGGCAACTAATGAACGTATAAAATACAGAGTTGATTATAAATTGTTTGAGGGGGCAAATCTATTGGTGAGTGGTAATTCAATTGCTTTTGTCAGCTATGATATTTTGCAAAATCCTTATTCGACAACTATGGCTCAGAAAAAAGCCGAAAAAGACGCAACTAAAATTATTGCTAATGATATAGTTTTGCGCATAGGAGCTTATTTCCATACAAAAATGAGCAAAGTAAAATGATTTATAAGCAAGTGCAAACAGAGGCATATTTTAAAAAGCCAGATAATAAAATTAAGGCCGTTTTGCTCTATGGACAGAATGAGGGATTGATTGCAGAATATACCAAAAAGTTTGTACAGACGGTGGCTAAAGATTTGTATGATCCGTTTGCCGTGGCTTATTTGGATTGGGACAATGTTAAAAGTGATTTTGGGGCGTTGGCTTCGGAATATAACAGTCAATCGTTAATGGGGGTAAGGCGAGTTGTTGTTGTAAAAGAAGCTGATAACAATTTAACTAAGCCGTTGGCGGAAATGCTTGAAAAAAGCAAGTCGGACACCTTGTTGCTTATTGTTGGTTCGGCAAGCTTAAATAATAAATCATCATTGGTGGTGTTGGCAAATACAAACAATGATATGGCTGCGGTCGCTTGTTATGAAGATCGGGATGAAAATATTGTGTCTTCGGTTAAGGCAATGCTTGCAGAGCAGGAGATAACCTATACTACCGAAGCTTTTATGATGTTGTGCGCCAGATTGTCAAATGACAGAATGTCTAATGCAAATGAAATACAAAAGCTGATAACTTTTGTCGGAAGCAAAAAACATTTTGAATCCGATGATGTTAAGGCAGTAGTTTTTGACCAAGCAATTTCGGGAATCGATGATTTGTGTTTTTATGTGTTTTCGGGTGTAAAAACAAGAGCGTTGAACAGTTTAAAATATCTGCTTAATGAAGGGGTTGAGGAAGTTCAAATTACAAGAGCTTTAATTAGGCATGTGGCTAAGTTGTTGGAGGCAAAAGGGTTTACGGAGAGTGGTTTAAGCGCTATTGAGGCGATAAAAAAGGTTTTGCCTAAAAATATGTTCTATCGCTATGATATGGGGGCAAATCAGTTGGGACGTTGGTCTAGGGAGCGGTTGTTTGATGTTATGGAGCTTTTATACAAAACCGAGAAAGACTGCAAAACAACCAATATGCCTGCGGCGGAGGCGTTGTCTTATACCGTGCTTACACTATTGTCGGCTGCCGCTAAGTTGGCAAGATAAAAATCAATCGGTTATTTCCGCCTCGTAGGCGTAGGTTATTTGAGTGTCTTTTTCGTTTTCGCTCATGCTTAGTTCGCAAACCAAAAGCTTGTCGGCATCTTGCAGGGAGTCTAAAATTTCATCGGGAATGTCGTTTAGAGAAACGCTGTCGTCATCGTTGCGAATCAAGAGAGCGCTTTTATTGTCTGTGTCGATCTCAAAAACAGGATTGTCGGGAGATCCTTCTCTGGCATATAAAAGCAACATAGCTTCATCTTCATCGTTTATCAAAAAATCATAGGTGTTAAAAGATTCTTCATTCATGATAATGCCTCATAGATGATATATTATGGGGCAATCTTAACAGCTAAATATTGAAGAAATGTTAATAGATTGCAGAATATGGATGAAAAAAGAGAGATTTTGGTTAAAATTACAAAACAAAGGAAGGGTGGAATGCAGGCGGTTATTGATAAAGTTGTTAATCTGTTTAAGTGGCCGGTGGCTCTATGGTTGTTTTTTTCGTTACCGGCATATATACAATCTTTGGATTTTTTTAGGTTTGCCGATCTTAGATATTGGGCTTTGTTTGGCGGTTTTTTTCTGTTCTTTATTGCGCGTTCTTTTATGGATTCATCCGCTAAGACAAGTATGGAAGTGTTGGCTCATGAAATGACGCATGCTTTTTTTGCCCTGATTACCTTACATAAAGTTAAAGGTTTGACCATAAATCCGGATGATAGCGGCGGAAATATGTCTTTTGAAGGAGAGGGCAACTGGTTGATTATTATTGCTCCTTATTTCTTTCCGTTGTTTGGGCTTTTGACAATGATTGGTATCAGTATTTATACCATGTTTGCTCCGATGAATCTTATATTAAACTGTTTGATGGGTTTTGTTATAGGTTATCATGTGGATACCGTCGGTTCGCAAATTCATGAGAAACAGACCGATTTGCCAAAAGTAGGGTATTATTTTTGTGCTGTGTTTTTGCTGCCGGCTAATTTGTGGATGATTGGATCGATGTTGGCATTTAATTCAAAAGGCTGGCAGGGAGTTATTACCTACCAGCACCTTATTAATCATTTGAACGGACGTAATTTTAATTATATTTTGAATTTTTTGGGTTTCTAACCTGCAATGGCGGTTAAAATTTCGCGGCTGAAATCAGCCAAAGAATTGTCGTGTGCTCCCATAATTACAATCCGGTCCCCGGAGCGTACATTGTTTAGTACAAACCGTTTGGTGTCTTCTTTGTGTGGTAAAAACAAAGCTTGATTGTGGCCGTTTTGCTTTATCCGATTAATTATATTGGCTGATGAAATGCCTATATCTTGCGGTGTCAATTCATAAATTTCTTGCATAATCATAATATCTTCAGGGGCCAGAACTTTTGCTACCGCTGCAGCAACCTCATCTCCGGTGTTTACCGCCGAAAAAGGAGTGTGCGGTTGATACATGGCAATAATACGTCCGGGGTAACTCTTAAGCGCCGAAAGAGAAGCTTCAATCTTGCTTGGATTATGGGCAAAGTCATTGTAAACGGTAATGCCTTTGGCTGAGCCTATTTTTTCTAAACGGACTTTTATGCCCTTGAAACCTTGCAGAACTTGAGCTGTATCAAGCGGATTAATGCCAACAAGAGAACAAGCGGCAATGGTGGCCAGCGCATTTGAAACATTAAAAGTTCCAAGCAACTGTAAAGTAAATTTTTGATTGCGGAAAGTATACTCTATGCCGTCATTGATTGCCTTGATGCTTGAGGCAAAAAATTCAGCCTTAGGGTTGAGAGTGGAAAAAGTTAAGCGATTGGCGTGATCTATTTGAGATGCATTGGGACAATCAAGATTAACTATTAAATTGCTTGAATGAGAGGCAAAGTCTCTAAAATACTCAAACAACTTTTCCATGGAAGTGTGATCATGCGAAATGTTGTTAATGATACCAACAAACGGATGATACTTGCGAATCGAGCCATCGCTTTCGTCTGCTTCAATAACACAGATATCTCCGTCATTGTAGATATAATTGGAGATGCCTTTGCGGTTGCTGTAATTGCATAGAGCTCCCCCGTTAATCATAGTGGGTTTTTTACCCAAAGTATCCAAAACGTAGCCAATCATGGCCGTAGTGGTGGTTTTGCCGGCGGTTCCGCCAACGGCAATGCCTGTTTTGTATTCGGAAAATACTTCTTGCAATAAATCAGAGCGTGTCTTAACGGGAATGTTTTGCAATAGAGCTTTTTTGATGTCAGGATTGCTTTGATTGAGGGCGGCAGAAACACATAGCCACTCTAAATCGTTGGTTATCATGGAGCCGTCTTGCGGAAATATTTTGATACCAACATCTTCGAGAGCTTGTTTGCGATCAAGGTCTTTTCCTAAATCAAAACTTTGATCAGAGCCTGATACTTGGTATCCTCTTAAAGACATAATTTGTTCAAGAGGGCTAATGCCGTTGCCGGCAGCGCCGCTAAAAGCAATCTTTTTCATCTTATTTACAGTCCTTTAATCAATATTATAAGGCGTCAAGCGTATCTGCTTCTTGCCTTTTTAGTATTTGTAAATTTTTATAATCTATAACTATATAACTTTTTTTATCGCCGTCAACACCTATGCTCAAGGCTGCCGCTACATCATCGTTGTTGTAGGTGGAAAATAATACGGCATCTCCGGATTCAAGCTGAGATAAAAAATCGGGATTGCCGATAGGCGCGTTTTCGGTTATGGTTTCGTCTTTTCCTTGTGCATTCTTTATCGTTTTGCTGATGGTGGCGGGGGTGAAGTCTTGTTCAAAATTGCCATATTTTTGCTTTAGCAAATCAGAATAAGTTTCGTACTCGTGCATAACTTTTGACGCTCTGGCGTCGTCATCAATTAATTTGCTGTAGGCCAAAATGCGGTAAAGCTTGTCTTCTTGACCAAAGCAAACGTAAACACGATCAAAAAAAGTGATGGGCTTGGGTAATTTGTTGGCTAAAAAACAATTTACGTAGTCTTCCATGTCGGCAACAGTTAATTCAACTCCTTGATTGCGGGTATCCGACATGTCGGCGGTCCAACGCAGACCAAAGGGAGCGTCTTGAGTGCTGGTTGAGGAGTGATCGAATTTTGTGGAAAATTGGCGATCTTTTAGTTTGGGAAAAATTTGTTGGCGTAATTTTACCGGCTTTTGATTAAGAATATTTTTGGCAGAATTGACGGCATCGGAGATATTCTCGTCGGTTTTTAAATCGGGAGCTGACGGTTCATCTTGGGCCGTAACTATTATGTCGGAATCGTCAAACAAAAAATTGTCCGGCAAGGCATTGTCTTGCGCAAAAGAGGTGAAAGAAAATAAAAAAGAAGTCGTTAATATAGGCAAAAAAAGTTTTTTCATGAATTTTGTCCTTGAATTATCGCAAAATTAAATTGAAACCACGCTTAAGGTATGATTTAGTATAAATATATAATTGCAAATTTTTTATTAAAGTGCGGATTAAAGATGACAACCCTAAAAGATATGCGTTTGAAAGCTTTTGTCAGGGAAGAGACTAAGAATCTTTTGTTAAAATGCGGTCGTAAACTGGTGGCAGAAAAAGGAATCGAGGCTTTGAGTGCCAGAAAATTGGCTTTTGCCTCTAATTCGTCGGTCGGCGTGATTTATAATGTTTTTGCTACCATGGATAATTTTGTCGCCGAACTTAATGTTTTGACGTTGCAGGAATTGTATGGGCAAATGAAAAGTTTGGTTTTGGCTAAAAATCCGTTTAATAATCTTAATCGCTATGCCGATATTTTGAGTGCTTATATTGAGGCTAATCCTAATTTGTGGAATTTGCTTTATTCAAGGCATTTATGTGCCGATGCCAAAAAAAGTTCAATTGCCGAGGCCAGAATTATTAAGAAAATCGATATCTTAATAGGGTTTCAGCTTTTACCTTTAATCGGTAATATGACCGCAAAAGAAAAACGTTTGGCAATTAAGGTGTTGGAGATGAGTTTGTTTGCGTTGAGCGGATATTTGCTCGGAAATAAGCTTAACGCTAAATCAGGTATAAACCGCGGTAGTTTGTGTAAACTGTTGATGAACACATATGTCGCGGGATTGGCTAGTTTGAAAAGGGTAAGTTGATGTGGGAGCAGATTTATTATAAATTGATGTTGTGGCAGCAGCAGATTAATTCTTATGAATTTTTACAGACGTTTTTTAATAATCGGTTCTATCTGATTTTATTGGTTATTATCCTTATTCATTTGAAAAACACTACATATCGTTCGCTTTTTATGAGTGCGTTGATTAATATTCCGGGAACTGTTTTGCACGAATTGATGCATTTTATCGTGGGCTTGTTCTTAAATGCCAGACCATGCAATTTTAGTTTGATACCCAGAAGAAACGAAGACGGCAATTATGTGATGGGAAGTGTCGGTTTTACTAATATTACTTTTTATAATGCAGTACCTGCTGCTTTGGCTCCGCTATTGTTGTTGCCAATCGGCTTTTATATTAATCGTTACGGCTTGCCGCTGATTCAGCCGACTTTTGTTAATTATACGCTATATGTTTTGTTGCAAACCATTATTATTGAAAATGCCATGCCGTCAAGAGCCGATTTTAGAGTTGCGGGGATGTATTTTTTGGGCGTGGTGATGTATGGCGTTTTGTTGCTGGCTGTTATAACGATGTTGTAGAAAAGAATCTTCTCTTAATTGCTTTTGTTTAACCGATTGTTTAGAATCTTGGCATTATGTTATGTCTCATAACATGACGAATCGATATCCTTGTTTTTTTATCAAAAGGGTGTCTTGTTAAGTTATTTTGGATTAATCTTAATTTTTGAGGAATCAGATATGATAAACCTAAAAAAAGGAAGTAAATTGGCGGCTTGGTTGTTTGCTGTGTTTTTGGCTACGACAAGTGCCGCTTTTGCTTCGGAAATTGATTTGAAAATTCCATCTTTGGAGGTTCAATATAATATCTTCGGATGGTCTTTGACCGGTTCGCAAATCTTGCTTTACGGACTTGGAATTTGCTTGTTCGGATTGTTGTTCGGATTGTGCGAATTTTTTGGAATTAAAGGGTTGCCCGCTCATAAGGCAATGCTTAATGTTTCCAATACAATTTATGAAACCTGCAAAACCTATATGAAACAACAGGCTAAATTGTTGGTGATTTTGGAAGTGTTTATTGCAGCATGCATTTTCTATTATTTCTACTACCTTAATGCTACTCCGCTGCCTAAAGTTTTGACCGTGTTGGCTTGGTCTATCCTGGGTATTTTGGGCTCTTATACCGTGGCGTGGTTTGGTATGAGAATTAACACTTATGCTAATTCTAGGACAGCGTTTTTGTCATTGAAAGGTAAGCCCTTTCCGGTGATGAATTTGCCGTTGCGCTCAGGTATGTCTATCGGTGTATTGCTGATTTGCGTTGAGCTGGTGATGATGATTGCCATCTTATTGTTCGTCGATAAGGAAAACGCAGGTGCTTGCTTTATCGGTTTTGCCATCGGCGAATCCTTGGGTGCTTCGGCTTTGCGTATTTGCGGCGGTATCTTCACCAAAATCGCCGATATCGGGGCCGATTTGATGAAGATTATTTTCAAAATTGACGAAGATGATGCCAGAAACCCGGGTGTGATTGCCGATTGTACCGGTGATAATGCCGGTGACTCGGTCGGGCCTACCGCTGATGGTTTTGAGACATACGGGGTTACCGGTGTGGCTTTAATCAGCTTTATCGTGTTGGGTGCCGGTATGATGTATGCCGCAAACGGCGATTTGGTTATGATGCAAAACGGAATCGACATTCAGGCAAGATTGATTGTTTGGATTTTTGCTATGCGCTTGCTGATGATTTTGACATCGGTCGTTTCTTATTGGTTGAACGGTCTGATGTCTAAGGCAATGTTTGGCAACGCCAAAGCATTTAACTTTGAAACTCCGTTAACAAGTTTGATTTGGATGACTTCAATCATTTCTATCTTGGTAACTTTTGGGGTTTCTTATGTTATGATTGGCAGTATGGATCCTGATTTGTGGTGGAAGCTTTCGGTTATTATTTCGTGCGGTACTTTGGCCGCCGCGTTAATACCGGAATTTACCAAAATATTTACGTCTTCAAAATCAAAACATGTTGAAGAAGTGGTTAATGCTTCACGTGAGGCTGGTGCATCGCTCAACATAATCTCCGGTATTGTTGCCGGTAATTTCTCGGCCTTTTGGCAGGGCTTGGTTATGGTTGGTTTGATGGCTATTGCTTTCTTTACCGCACGCAGCGGGTTGGACGGTTTTATGGTATATCCGACCGTGTTTGCGTTTGGTTTGGTGGCTTTTGGTATGCTCGGTATGGGGCCTGTTACCATTGCGGTTGATTCTTATGGGCCGGTTACCGATAATGCTCAATCGGTGTTTGAATTGTCGCAGATTGAAAATATCAAAGGTATTGCCAAAGAAATTGAAAAAGATTATGGCTTTAAGCCCGACTTTGAAGGCGGTAAGCATTTCTTGGAAGAAAATGATTCGGCCGGAAACACCTTTAAGGCTACTGCAAAACCGGTATTAATCGGTACGGCAGTTATTGGGGCTACGACCATGATCTTTTCAATCATTTTGTTGCTCAATCTTCAGCTCAATCTCTTGGATCCGGAAGTATTGTTCGGCATCATCTTGGGGGGTGCGGTTATCTTCTGGTTCTCGGGGGCTTCGATGCAGGCGGTTTCAACGGGTGCTTATCGTGCGGTAAACTATATTAAAAAGCACATTAAGCTTAACACCGCCAAAGCAGCTTCGATTGAAGATTCTAAGAAAGTGGTTCAGATTTGCACGCTATATGCCCAAAAGGGAATGTTTAACATCTTTATCGTTATATTCTCTTTTACGATTGCATTTGCTTGTTTTGATGCAAATTTGTTTGCCAGCTACCTGATCTCGATTGCGGTGTTTGGTTTGTTCCAAGCTCTGTATATGGCTAATGCCGGCGGCGCTTGGGATAATGCCAAAAAAGTGGTCGAGGTTGACTTAAACGAAAAAGGCACACCGTTGCATGATGCTTCGGTGGTTGGCGATACCGTGGGTGATCCTTATAAGGATACATCATCGGTGGCCTTGAACCCGATTATCAAATTTACGACTTTGTTTGGTTTATTGGCCGTTGAGATGGCCGTGGCGGCTCCGAAGTGCGTATCTATGGGGTTGGGAATCGCCTTCTTTGTTTTGGGTTTGATTTTTGTATGGCGCTCGTTCTACGCTATGCGAATCGAACCGGCTAACAAAGACTAAGCTAACTGCTTTAAAGTGACCCAAAAGGCTCCGAGACAGATTAAAGTCTCGGAGCCTTTAATTAAATATTAGACTTTGTTTGTTAGATTGATGTCAAAGGAGAAAAATAAAGTGCTTGGAAACTGGTTGAAATCGTTAAAGATATATGCCGACAAAAGAATGTCCGTAATGCTGTTGTTGGGCTTTGTTTCCGGGTTGCCGTTTCTTTTGGTATCGTCTACTTTGTCGTTGTGGCTAAAAGACGCGGGGGTGTCGTTGGCGGCAATCGGGCTGTTTTCGGTTGTTAAGGCACCATATAGTTTTAAGTGGTTGTTTTCGCCGATTATTGATCAGGTAAGATTGCCGATACTGGGTAGACTTGGACGCAGACGCAGCTGGGCGGTGTTGTTGCAGATATTGCTGATGGCGGCGTTGATATTGATGTCGGTTACAAATCCTAAAATATCGCCATGGTTGTTTGCTTTTTGGGTGTTTTTGGTGGCGTTGTTTTCGGCTTCGCAGGATATTGTGTTGGATGCATATCGTATTGAAAGGTTTAGAGAAAAGGAACAGGCAGCGGGCGTGGCGGTGTTTGTTTTGGGGTATAGAATCGGTACGATTTTTTCCGGCGCAGGGGCGTTGTTCTTGGCCGAATTTTGGGATTGGTCAATAGTTTATCAGATTATGGCTTTGGGGGTGGTTGTCGGTTTGATTACGGTGTTGGTATCAAAAGAACCGGAGAATAATAAACCGTCAAAACCTAAAACTTTGCGCGCTAATGTGGTTAATGCGGTGGTAAAACCGTTTACCGATTTTATGAAACGCGACAAATGGGCAGTTATTTTGCTGTTTATCTTTTTTTATCGGATGAGTGATGCGTATGTGGCGCCGATGGCTTATCCCTTTTTTGACGATATGGGATTCTCAAAAATAGAGATTGCTTCGATTATTAAAATCTACGGAGTAATTGCTACTATTTTGGGAACAATCGTCGGCGGTGCGTTGGTGGCCAGAATCGGCTTGATTAAAGCGTTGGTGGTTTGTGGAGTGTTGCAAGGAGTTTCGAATCTGGTGTATGTCGGGCAGGCCTATGCGGGAGATAATACTCAAGTGTTGATGATTAATATATTTATTGAGAATATTTCCGGCGGTATGGGAACAGCGGCTTTTGTGGCTTATTTGTCGTCGTTGTGCAATAAAAAATACACCGCAACCCAATATGCTTTGTTGTCATCATTTATGGGCGCAGCCAGAGATTTGTTTGCCGCAACATCGGGAATGGTTGCAACAGTGGTTTCGTGGCAGATGTTTTTTTTTTTTTCAACCTTGATGGCGTTGCCGGGATTGTTGATTTTGGGGTATTTGATACAAACCGGAGCCTTAAAAAAACATCAGACTTTGAAAGGAAGTCGTTCATAGATAAAATCGCTGATGCAATTGGGTAAAATTGAGCCCAGCCAAACCATGAATCTCATCGGCCAAGGGAAGGCAATCAGTCCGACATTTTTTTCAACTCTTTCGGCAATTATGCGAGCTGCTTGATCTGCCTCCATAAAAAACGGCATGGGGCAAGTGTTTTTGTCGGTAATCCGCGAGCGAACGAATCCGGGGCAAACAACAGAAACACCGATGCCAAATTTTTTAAGCAATAGGCGCAAGCTTTCGCCCCAAGCTTTGACGCAGGCTTTGGAGGCCGAATATGACGGACAGGTCGGCATGCCGTGATAGCCGGCGACGGATGAGGTAATAACAATTTGTTTGAGATGTTCGGAGGGTGCTTGTTTGAATAAATCAATGGTTGGCAAAACAGTATTTACAACCCCCATAACATTAATCTCAAAAGTGTTGCGGACATTGTTAGAGGTCTCTTCTAAAGTGGCAACTCCGGCGTTGGCAAAAACCAAATTCAACGGCATTTGGGCATTGCATTCTTCAATCCACTGCTTGGTGGCGGCGGCATCGGCAACATCAAGTTGTTGGGCAGAAACTTGGCAGCCGAATTCAAGGCAGCGGGTGGCAATTTTTTCCAGTCTTTCTTGGTTGCGGCCGCAAAGAGACAAACGTTTGACTTTTTGTGAGGCATAATAAAGGGCCAAAGCCTCGCCAATGCCAGAGGTGGCGCCGGTAATTAAAATATGGTTGAATTTTGACATGAAATCTCCTTAAAAACTTATTAAACTTTTGATTTTATAATGACCTAAAAATTTGTATTATCAGAGGAGTAATGAGTTGAGTATAGCAAGCATGACCGGTTTTGCAAGAGTTAACGGTAATTTGCAAACTGGTGAAAAAAATATAAGCTGGATTTGGGAAATAAAAAGCGTTAACGGCAAAAGTTTGGATGTGAAATTTAGGCTGCCAAATGGTTATGACGATATGGCGCTGAAGCTTAAAACAAAAGCGTTGGAATATCTGAATCGCGGAAGTGTCGGCGTATATTTGGAAATGGATGATGAAACAATTGCTAAAAAAATCAAAATAGATGAAACTTTATTGAAAAGTTTGACCGAGAGAGCCATTACGCTTAATGAAGAATACGGCGACAAAATAGCCAGACCATCGGCGGCTGAGATTTTGGCGTTGAAAGGCGTGGTCGAAGTGGAAGAAAATATGCTGAGCGAAGAAGAACAGCAAGAGGTAAGAAAAAAACTGGAAGAAGATTTTGAATTGTTGTGTCAGAAGCTTAAACAAGAAAGGCAGAAGGAAGGAACTAAAATCAAAACGGCATTGTTGAGCATTTTGCATAATATAGCAACAATCGTTGCCAAAATTGAAAAAACAGCCGAGATGCTGCCTGAAAAAATCAAGGGCAAATTAACGGAATTGCTGCAACAATATGCCCAAGATGTTGAGATAAGCGAAGACAGACTGGCACAAGAAATTGTTTTTTTGGTTACTAAAGCCGATATCAGAGAAGAAATAGACCGTTTGAAGGCTCACATAAAATCGGCAGAGCAGATGTTGGAAACAGATGAGGCGGTGGGAAGAAAATTAGACTTCTTGTGTCAGGAACTTAACCGCGAGGCTAATACTACTTGCTCTAAGGCGGCGGATATTATGATTACCGATTGGGGGATGGAGTTGAAAGCTTTGATCGAACAGTTTAGAGAACAGGTACAAAATATAGAATAAGGAGCTTGAGATATGGATGAAATTATTGATCGCTTGCGCAAAGTCAGAAAAGGAGCAATGTTTATTATTGAAGCTCCGTCGGGTACAGGCAAAGGTACCGTAATTAAAGAATTGTTGAAGAATGATCCTAATATTAAGTTTTCGGTTTCGGTTACTACCAGAGAACCTCGCCCGGGAGAAGTCGAGGGAGAAGATTACTATTTTGTAAGCGACAAACAATATGATGAATTTTTGGCTCAAGATGCTTTTTATGAATATGTGGATTCACAATATGGTGCCAGATACGGAACATTGCGTTCGGAGGTGGACAGCTTTATTAATGTGGGACAAGATGTCTTGTTTGATATGGATTGGGCCGGTGCCAGACAAATGCGGCAAAAAGCCAAAGATGATGTGGTAACAATTTATCTTTTGCCGCCGTCAATAAAAGAATTGCGCCGCCGCCTTGAGGGAAGAGGAACCGACAGCAAAGAAGTTATTGAAAAAAGGATGGGTATTATTTTAGACAAAGTCAGCCATTGGGACGAGTTTGATTATGTGATTGTGAATGTAAGTCTAAAAGAAACCGTTACCAAAATTCAAAAAATTATTTCGGGAGAAAGAATGCGCCGCGTGCGCCAGGTGGGGTTGAAAGGTTTTGTTAAAGAACTGGTGAAAGAAGCAGAGGAAAGTTAATTGTGGTTTTTGATTTGGCGGCGTTCGTCTTCGCTCATTGATTTGTAAACGGCAAGAGCATTCTTTTCCGCGTTGGCAACGTTGAGGGCTGCTGCTTTTTTATAAAGATTGAAGGCGGTAACAAAATTTGTCGTAACGCCAATGCCTTTGGTGTACATCCAAGCTAAAATTTCGGTTGCTTTGGGGTCGTTTTGTTGAACCCTTGAGGTGATGTCGTTGAGTTCAAAAGGAGTGATTTGATTGGATTTTACCGCGGCAATGGTTTTAAGCCATTGTTGCTGGCGGGCTTTGGCCAAAACAGAATCTTTGTTATAGTCATTGGATAAGTTAACGGTTGAATTGCCGCTTGAAATGACGCTCGGCTCTGCATGTTTGAGGGAGGATATGCTTTCCTCGTCAATCAAGATATCTCCGGGGACGGTACGGTTTTTGACAAATAAAGGCAGATAACCGCGATTGTCAGAACGGATTATGTCGCGATATAGCTCATCAAGGCTTGATGCCGAAAAAGCATTAAGCGGAAACAGGCAGACAAAACCCGCAATTATAAAAAAATTAAAGCGTTTCATTTATAGTTTCACCATCTATTTTAACGTTGCAATAATAGCAGATTCCTGCTATAGAGGTCTATATATTTTTAAGCTTTATAAACAAAATATGAGGAATGTTAAACCATGCGCAGGGTATATAATGCAATAGACAAAATGATTGGCAAAACGCCGATGTTCGAATTTGCGAGATTGAAGAAAAAACTTGACTTAAAAGCAAATATCTTTGGTAAATGCGAGTTTTATAATCCGTCGTTTTCGGTTAAGGACAGGGTGGCTGGTAATATGGTAGAGATTGCGCTTAGGGCCGGAGAGATAAAAGATGATGCTGTGTTGGTAATGGCCGTAAGCGGAGATGAAGGAGTGTCGACGGCTGCAATTTGTGCTGCAAAAGGGCTTGCATTGTTGCTGGTTATGCCGGAAGACACAACAAAAGATATTATAAAAATGATTAGGTATTTTGGAGCAGATGTTATTTTGACGCCGGCAGATGACGGAATAAAAGGAGCCATCGCTAAGGCCGAAATTTTGGCCGAAAAGTCGGAAAAAGTGGTGTTGCTGAATTGTTTTGAGGAAGAGGCAGAAATTGAGGCTTATTTGTTTGGCTGTGTTCCTGAAATTTTGGATGATATGGGCGGAGAAATAGATGTTTTGGTTGCGACAGTCGAAAAAAACGGATTGTTGGGTCGAATGGCGCAAGCATTAAAATCATCGAATCCGGATTTGTATGCCGTGGTTGTAAAAAGTGATAAAAATGAAGGTTTAGGACAAGATAAGGTTGATGAGGTGATGGAGGTTGGACAAGAAGACGCCAAAGGTATGGCTAAGGCTTTGGCTCAAACCGAGGGATTGCCAATAGGAATTGTCGCAGGAAAAGCTATGGTGGCAGCTGTTGATTTGGCTATGAGAGATGAGTTTAAGCATAAAAATATTGTGGTTATATTGCCCGATAAAATAAACGAGTGATCAGGGAAAGAAAAGTTTTGTCATCTTTTTTAGCTTGCATTAAAATGCTTTTTTGCATAGTCTTTAGGTAAATGTAATTTTTTTGTAAGGGTTGTTATGAAACCGACTTCTATTTTGGGACGCTATCTTACCAAACAGATTATTTTTAATTTTTTGGCAGTATTGTTGATTATACTGGGAATTATATTTTTGTTTGAGATGGTGGAGAGATTAAGACGTATCTCAGGACGAGATGATTTGGATATCTGGTTTGCGGTGCAGTTGGCCGTGGCCAGATTGCCAAAAACGGTTGAGCAGGTGTTTCCGTTTGTGATGATGATTGCCGCAATGATTACTTTTTGGAATTTAAGCAAAACCAATGAATTTGTGGTTATGCGTTCGGCGGGGGTGTCTATATGGGGTTTTTTGACACCGGTTTGTTTGGCAACTTTTGTTGTGGGAGTAATAAATATTACTTTGGTTAATCCGGTGGCGGCAGATTTGTATAATATGTTTGAAACTTTGGAGCAGCGGATGACAACCAGAAATCCGTCGGCAATGCTGTTCTCGGACGAGGGGTTGTGGATCAGAGAAGCAATAGATGATGACAAGGTGATGGTGTTGCAGGCCAAGGTTTTGCGGCAAGAAAAAAATAAAGATTTGTTGCTTAGAGGCGTAAGTATTACGGAATTGGATGAAAAATCGCAGCCGTTGCGTCAAATCGAGGCTTTTGCCGGAGTGTTGGAAAAAGGCTTTTTTGATTTGAAAGATGTGAAGATTTTTGCCGCTGGGCAACCAACGAAACATTTGACCGGCTTGCGCTATAATACGGTGTTGGATATAGGCAAAATTCAGGATAATTTTGTGGAGCCGGAAGCAATTTCGTTTTGGAAATTGCCCAAAGTTATAGAATTTTATGATAAATCGGGGTTTGCTATTCAACGGCATCAGATGCGCTTTTGGTCGTTGGTGGTGTCTCCGCTGTTTTTGATAACTATGGTGTTGATGGCGGCAGTATTTGCGTTGCGCCCGAATAATCGCCGCGGCAGAGTAATGTTTTTGATTGTGGGCGGAATTGTTACCGGGTTTTCGGCTTATTTCTTATCACAGGTGGTTTATGCCATGGGGACAAGCGGAAATTTGCCGGTGGTGTTGGCGGTCTTGGCGCCGACTATGATTGTCGGTTCGATAGCGGTGTCGTTGTTGTTGCATTTGGAAGATGGCTAAAAATGCGTATAATGGCTCATCTAAAGTGATTATTCGCCGACAAACACTCGATCATGTACTGTTGTTGTACACTCGCTCGTGTTTGCGGCTTTAATCGCTTTATCTGAACCATTCTCCGCATTTTTTTATTTGTGTGGCTCATCTAAAATGATTCTTCGCCGATAAATTTGTGTTTTGCTAAATAATGTAAAAAAATGCTGGATTTTTAAATTTTTTCTGTTATATATCAAAACATATTAGATGTGAGTATTGTGAAAGTGGGGCCAAGAAGCTCCGCTTTTTGTTTAGGAGAATCGATATTATGCAACAAAAACACCCGCTTTATGATTTGCTGGAGCCGGTTATTGAAAAAATGGGGTTTGAGGTGGTTAGGGTTATGACCATCGGGGTTAGTAATCCAACTTTGCAAATTATGATTGAGCGTAAAGATGGCAAAAATTTGGTGGTTGATGATTGTGCCGCTGTTAGCCGTGCAGTATCTGAGATTTTGGATGAAAAAGATCCGATTGAAGGTGAGTATTCGCTGGAAGTAAGTTCGCCCGGACTTGATAGGCCGTTAACCAAACCAAAACATTTTGAGCGATTTGCCGGATATGAGGCTAAAATCGAAACCGATGAAGCGGTGGACGGACGTAAGCGTTTTAAGGGCAAGCTTGAGGGTGTCGATGAAAATAAAATAATTGGTTTGATTATGGATGGCGGAAAAGAATATAAAATACCGTTTGATGTAATTGCCAAAGCTAAACTGGTTCTGACCGATGAGCTTTTGGCCAAAGAGATGGCCGAGATTTCGGATGAAGAATAATTTTGTACTAACTTTGATTTGTTTTAGAGGATAAAATGCAAACACAAGAAAATATGCCAAGACCTGAAATTATTTTGGTTGCTGATACGGTGGCCAGAGAAAAAAGTATTGATAAGGAAGATGTGTTGGAGGCAATGGAAGTTGCTATTCAAAAGTCGGCCCGTTCAAAATACGGAATGGATCATGATATCAGAGCCCATATAGACCGTAAAACCGGGGCTATATCTTTGGCCAGATATCGCGAGGTTGTAGCTGATGAAAACAGTATCGAAAACGAAACAACCCAGCTGACTTTGGATGAGGCTTTGGCGTATGATCCTAAGGTTAAGGTCGGCGAGTTTATTGTTGACCAATTGCCGCCGATTGACTTTGGGCGTATTGCCGCTCAGACCGCTAAGCAAGTTATTGTGCAAAAGGTTAGAGAAGCCGAGCGTAATAAACAATTTGAAGAATATAAAGAAAAAATCGGTACAATCGTTAATGGTACGGTTAAGCGGGCAGAGTTTGGCAATGTTACGGTTGATATTGGCAAAACAGAGGCTATTTTGCGCCGTGATGAAATAATTCCGCGGGAGAAATTTAAGGTCGGTGACAGAATCAGAGCTTATGTCTTGGATGTTAGACGTGAGAATAAAGGGCCGCAAATCTTCTTGTCTAGGACTTGTCCGGAGTTTATGGCCAAGTTGTTTACCTCGGAAGTGCCGGAAATTTATGACGGTATTGTGCAGATTGTAGCGGTGGCTCGTGATCCCGGATCTAAAGCCAAAATCGCCGTTAAGACCGATGATGTTACGGTTGATGCCGTTGGGGCCTGCGTCGGATTGCGCGGTATCAGAGTGCAGGCGGTGGTTAATGAGCTGCAAGGCGAGAAAGTTGATATTGTGCCTTATTCCGATGACAAGGCTCAGTATATTGTCAGCGCTTTGGCGCCGGCCGAGGTGTCTAAGGTGGTGATTGATGAAGAAAATAACAAAATTGAGGCGGTTGTTCCGCAAGAGCAGTTTTCAATTGCCATCGGCCGCAGAGGACAAAATGTCAGGTTGGCATCGCAATTGTTGGGTTGTGATATCGATGTTTTGACCGAAGAACAAGAGCAAGAACGCCGCTCAAACGAAAATAAAGTTCGTTCGCAGAGGTTTATGGAGGCTTTGGATGTGGATGAGATGATTGCTCATCTGCTGATTGCCGAAGGTTTCTCTAATGTCGATGAAATTGCCATGGTTAGTGTTAATGAATTGGCCGAAATCGAAGGATTTGACGAAGAGGTTGCTCAAGAGCTGCAAAAAAGAGCTAAAGAATATGTCGAAAAACGCAATAAGGAATTTGCCGAAAAGAGCAAAACCATGGGAATCGATGAAAAACTTCAGGCAATTGAAGGCTTGGATAAGGATATGCTCTTGGTGTTGGCTAACAACAATATTCGCACAATTGATGATTTGGCCGACTTGGCAACAGATGAGCTGATTGAGATTTTGGGCGAGGATACACTGTCGACCAAAGAGGCAGAAAAAGTTATTATGGCTGCCAGAGCTCATTGGTTTGAGGAAGAGCAGGTTTAGGAAAGGACGACATCTTTTGGGCGGTTTGCTTAGGTAAATCGCCTAAGAGATGATAAAAACGGGTGAAACATGATGCCTAAAGATATAACCAGAAAATGCATCGTAACCGGAAAGGTGTTGGATAAAGAACAGCTCTTGAGGTTTGTAAAAGCGCCAGACGGAAGAATTGTGCCTGATTTTAAAAAACGTCTGCCGGGTAAAGGGGTGTATGTGGTTAATGCCAAAACGGCTTTGGAAAAAGCAATTAAGACTAATTTGTTTGCCAAGGCATTGAAAGAAAAGGCCAGAGTAGATGCCGAATTGGCAGAACAAGTTGAGCATTTACTCCTTAAACAGGCGCTTGATGCAATTTCGTTGGCAAAAAAAGCCGGCGTTTTGATTTTGGGTATGGATAAAGTGACTGAGGCGGTTAAGAAAGGTAAAGTTGCTTTTTTGCTGGAGGCTTCGGATGCTGGTAGTGACGGGCATAAAAAAATGATGGCCTATGCCAAAAATTTGGAAGTTTTTAATTTGTTTAAGATTGAGGAGTTGGATAAGGAACTGGCAAGAGAAAATACGGTTTATTTGGCCTTGGCTAAAGGCAATATGGCAAAAGCAGTCAGAGAAACGTTTGTGCGCCTGACTTCGTTCTTAACAAATTAAATTTCGGATAATATGGAGTAGAAAATATATGACAGAGGATAATGCCAATAAAAAATTAACATTATCAGGGAAATCAACCCTTACGTTGAAGCTTGGCGGAGTAAAACCGCAAAATAGCGACGGCAAAAAAATGGTGCAGGTAGAAGTGCGCAAAAAAAGAGTTATCGGTCAGACGGTTGTGTCTCAGGATAAAAAGCCTAAGATTGACGAGGAAACCGCCGCTAAGTTGAAACTTATTGCCGAGGCTAAGGAGTTTGACAATAAACGCCGCCAAGAGGAAGAAGAGCGTAATTTGCAACGCCAGAAACAAAAAGAGGAAGAGGAGCTGCGTCGTCAAAAAGAGGTTGAGGAAGAAAAAAAGCGTTTGGCCGACGAAGAAGCCAGAAAAAAAGAAGAGCAAGAAAAAAACGAAAAGAAAGTCGCTGCGCCTGCTCCTCAAAAAGAAGCAGAAAACAGAGTCTTGAGTAAGTTTAAAGAACGCCAAAAACATGATTTTGATGATGACGATGATGATGAAAATTATGGAAGTCGGGTTAACAAAAAAGCAATTTCCAAAGAAGAAGTTTTTGAGCAAGAACGTAAAAAGCAAATTACCAAACGTTCGTTTGAGCCACAACGCAGGCAGGCTAAAGTCAGTATCCATAATATCGGAATGGATGATGATGAAGATGATTATGGCTTTGGGGCGCCGCGCAGAAGATTTAAGAAAAAACAGCCCAAGCCCGTAGTACAGGCTGTGCCGACAGAAAAAGTAATTAAAGAAGTGGTTATTCCTGAAATTATTACAGTACAGGAGTTGGCCAACCGTATGGCCGAAAAATCTGCCGAAGTTATTAAAAAATTGATGGCTTTGGGGGTTATGGCAACCATTAACCAACCGATTGATGCTGATACGGCGCAGATTATTGTGGAAGAGTTTGGTCATAAATTTAAACGGGTGGCCGAAAGTGATGTTGAGCAAGGGTTGGTTGAGGAAGATACGCCAGAGCAATTGTTGCCCAGAGCTCCGGTTGTTACCGTTATGGGACACGTTGACCATGGTAAGACATCTTTATTGGATGCTTTGCGCGAGACCAATGTGGCAGCACGTGAGGCCGGTGGTATTACTCAGCATATCGGCGCATATCAGATTACGGTTAAGTCGGGTCAAAAGATAACCTTTATTGATACCCCGGGGCATGAGGCTTTCTCAGAGATGCGTGCCAGAGGTGCCAAGGTTACCGATATTGTGGTTTTGGTGGTGGCGGCAAACGATGGCATTATGCCGCAGACAATTGAGGCTATTCGTCATGCTCAGGCGGCTGAAGTGCCGATTGTGGTAGCAATTAACAAAATCGATTTGCCGGGGGCTGATCCGATGAAGGTTAAAACCTCTTTATTGCAACATGGAATCGGTGTTGAGGAAATGGGCGGCGAATGTTTGTGCGCTGAAGTTTCGGCCAAAAAACGCATTAACATCGACAAGTTGGTTGACGCTATTTTGCTCCAGGCTGAGATGCTTGATTTGAAGGCCAACCCCAATCGCAATGCCGAGGGCGCAATCATTGAGGCCAAGATGGAAAAAGGCCGCGGTACGGTGGTTACGGCTTTGGTGCAAAAAGGAACGCTTAAAGTCGGCGATATTTGTATTGACGGAAAAGAGTGGGGCCATGTACGCGCCATGTTTAATGAAAACGGGCATAAACTGCAAGAGGCCGGGCCAGCTACTCCGGTTGAGGTTTTGGGTTTGCAGGGAACGCCGTCGGCCGGTGATGATTTTGTGGTGGTGGCTGATGAAGGCAAAGCCAAAGAAATTACCGGATATCGTATCAGAAAAGAACGCGAAGCTAAGCTTGTGAAGTCGGCAAAATCGGCTATGGAGCAGATGCTTGATAAAATTAAGTCGGGTGAGGTTAAACATTTGCCGATTATTATCAAAGCTGATGTTCAAGGCTCGATTGAGGCAATTGAGGGTACTGTTTCGAAACTGTCTAATGATGAAGTCAGTGTTCAAATTTTGCACTCGGCGGTGGGAGCTATTTCCGAATCGGATGTTACTTTGGCTAAAGCATCGCACGCGTTGATTATCGGATTTAATGTCAGAGCCAACGCCCAGGCCAGAGATATGGCGCGCCGCGACGGGGTTGAGATTAAATATTATTCTATCATTTATGATGTGCTGGATGATATCAAAAAAGGTCTGGAGGGTATGCTCTCGCCTGAGCTTAGAGAAAAACTCTTAGGTTATGCCGAAATCCGCGAAGTTTATAACATTACTGGTGTGGGCAAGGTTGGCGGATGTATGGTTACCGAGGGTATGGTTAAACGCGGCGCCAAAATCAGGTTGTTGCGTGATAATGTGGTGGTTCATGACGGAGCTATCGGCCAACTCAAACGCTTTAAGGACGATGTTAAAGAAGTTAAAGAAGGGTTTGAGTGCGGTATCTCGTTTGAAAACTACAACGATATTCAAAAAGGCGATTTTATTGAGTGTTATGAAATTGAGGAAATTGCCGCGAAGCTCTAAGGGCTTGATTGCTAAACAAATACCGGAGATTATGACATCTTCGGTATTTTTTTGTTTGACTCTATGGAAAATTTTGTCTAATTTGGAGGCAGAAAAAAATAATTTTTAATTCTTAAGCTTATGGAATGGGTTTTATTAACAGCGTTGCTGGCTATGTTTTTATGGCAAAGATATGGCGGTATGCTTACGCGCAGAGTCTCAGACTTTAAAATCACCTCTACAGACAAAGAAAAGGCCATTGGTTATTGTTCGTTTGTATGGCGCGGCTGTGTCTATGAAAACGGATATTTTTCTTTGGATGAATATCATGACAACAAAGTTTTTTTGGTCAGGGGTTATGATGCAGCCGTTGGCTACTGGCTTTTAGAACCTTTAAAATAAAGATGTATGACATTGATTTTGATTATTTTAGGGTTAATAACAGCCTGGTTGGCTTTTATTAACGACAGGCCGTATCCGCTTGAATTTATTGACGGAATGTCAAAATGGATGAAAATTATTGACGCGATTGCTTTGGGGATTGCCGTAATCGTTGTTGTATTTTTTTCGGAAAAGACATCCGTGCAAATTGTGGGCGGCGCAGGTCTCTATGTGGTCTTGTTGGGAATTCAGCAGGAGATTTTCAAAAATATGCGTGAAAAATTTGTTGTGTATGTGGAGGAAAAATCTTCTGAAATGGTATTTGTTCCCAAAATGATCATAGATGGCATGCCAATATTGGAAATGATCTTTGATGAAGATGATTCTTTTACCTATCTGGCGGCCTATATAGGGGAAGATGAGCTGGAACTGGACAAGGCTTATAAGGGATTGTCCGTTTGTGTCGTCTTTAACCGCCGCGGCGAACCGGATTATGTTTGCTGCCAGTAAAATTTATGAAACGGTCGGATATTAAAATCCGGCCGTTTCGGCTGTTTAAAAAATCCTTGAAAAATAAAAATTTTGCGTTATAACAGGGCTTGTCGGTCGGCACCCCTGGAGGCCGACCGGTGGATAACAACTTATAAAAAAGGATGAAAAAATGATTACTTTTAATGCTGAAAAAAGAGAGAAAGCAGGTAAGGGGGCAGCTCGGGCATGTCGTCGTGAGGGTCGTATTCCTGCCGTTATTTATGGTGGCAAACAAGAGCCGGTTATGATTTCTTTGCATCCGGTTGAGTTGGAAAAAGCCCTTGATACCAGAGGTTTTTATGAATCTGATGTCGAAGTTGTATTAGATGGCAAAAAAATTGCCGTTATTTGCAAAGACGTTCAGTTCCATCCGGTATCGGATAAGCCTATTCATGTTGACTTCATCAGAAAGTAAAAAAATTCGTCTAATGGGCAACTAATACAAAATTGGCGATATGGCGGCTCGGTCATGTACTTCTTATGTACACTCACTCGCCGCCAATCTTAATTTTTATTATTTGCCGCATTATCCGAATTTTTTAAGCTTAAGGTAAGAATGGGTAACTAATACAAAATTGGCGATATGGCGGCTCGGTCATGTACTTCTTATGTACACTCGCTCGCCGCCAATCTTAATTTTTATTATTTGCCGCATTATCCGAATTTTTTAAGCTTAAGGTAAGAATGGGCAACTAATACAAAATTGGCGATTAATATACGGTTGACAAATTAAGCGGCACGGGGATAAATATTCTTTAGTGCCGCTTAATTTATAAAAAGAGAAAGAAAGATGTTTTTGATTGTTGGGCTTGGTAACCCGGGGAAAGAATATGAAAATACCCGCCATAATGCAGGTTTTATGGTGGTTGACGCCTTGGCGCAAAAGTTTGGTTTTGGCGTTTTTAAGGAAAAATTTGACGCCTTGATTGCCGAGGGAAAAATAGAAAAAGAAAAAGTTTATATTCTCAAGCCACAAACTTATATGAACCTCTCTGGCAATGCGGTGGTTAAGGCTGCCAATTTTTATAAAATTTTGCCGCAAAATGTTATTGTAATACATGATGATATGGATTTGCCGCTGGGGAAGATAAAGGCCAAATTGGGCGGCGGTGCCGGTGGGCATAATGGCCTAAAATCTATTGATGCGGCAATTACGCCAAACTACAATCGTATCAGAATTGGCGTAGGACACCCCGAAGGCAGGGGCGAAGAGGTGGTTAACCATGTGTTATCAGGCTTTGGCAAAGCAGAAAAAGAAATTTTGGAAAAAGATATTGAGCTGGTTTTGGATACCATAGAGGTTTTAATTGCCAAAGGAATGACTGAGTATTCATCCTGTTTGGGAATGAAACAAAAGAATTGATACAGGCGGTTTTTTGCGGTTGAAATTGCAAAAATTATAAGCTATAACAATGCCAATTTTGAATTTTTTGGAGAGTTTTGATATGGGATTTAATTGTGGTATTGTCGGATTGCCTAATGTGGGAAAATCTACTTTGTTTAATGCCTTAACACAAACCATTGCGGCACAGGCAGCCAATTTTCCGTTTTGTACGATTGAGCCCAATACCGGCAGAGTGGCGGTGCCGGATGAAAGGTTGCAAAAATTGGCCGATATTGTTAAGCCCAAACAAATTGTGCCGACCCAGCTGGAGTTTGTGGATATTGCAGGTCTTGTCAAAGGCGCGTCCAAAGGAGAGGGGTTGGGCAACCAATTCTTGGCCAATATTCGTGAGGTGGATGCCATAATCCATGTGTTGCGTTGTTTTGAAGATGAAAATATTACCCATGTCGAGGGTTCGGTTGACCCGATACGCGATGCCGAAATTGTAGAGACCGAGTTAATGATTGCTGATTTGGAATCGTTGGAAAAAAGATTTGATCAAGCCCAGAAAAAAGCCAAAGGCGGTGATAAGGAGGCAATCTTAAACGCGAGCGTTATGACACCGGTGATTGAGGCGCTGAAATCAGGAAAACCAGCCAGAGTGGCCAAGCCTGATGAGGGCAACAAAGACGCCGTCAAAGCCTATAAGATGTTGCAACTTTTGACATCAAAGCCGGTGTTGTATGTGTGCAATGTGGACGAGGCATCGGCAGCCAGCGGCAATGCTTATTCGGACAAAGTGTTTGCTAAGGCAAGGGCCGAAAACGCACAGGCGGTGATTATCTCGGCAGCAATCGAATCGGAGGTGGCTCAGCTTGATGACGAGGCCGAAAAACAAGAGTTTTTGGCAACTTTGGGCTTAAAAGAAACCGGACTTTCCAAAATTATCAAAGCCGGATATGAGCTTTTGGGCTTGCAGACCTATTTTACCGCCGGACCCAAAGAGGTTAGAGCTTGGACTTTTATCAAAGGCTCCAAAGCTCCGGTTTGTGCCGGAATTATCCACTCGGACTTTGAGAAAGGTTTTATCAGGGCCGAGACCATAGCCTATGATGATTTTGTCAGACTTGGCGGTGAGCTAGCCTGCAAAGAGGCCGGTAAAATGCGCTCAGAAGGAAAAGAGTATATAGTGCAAGATGGCGATTTGTTAAACTTTTTATTCAATGTTTAGCGGATTACTACTTGTATATTTACTTCTTGTGTACCTTGATTGTTGTACACGTCGTCGTAAACATACGGCGTATTAATCTCGCTAAACATTGAATAAATAAAAAAGAGCGGATTACTACTTGTATATTTACTTCTTGTGTACCCTGATTGTTGTACACGTCGTCGTAAACATACGGCGTATTAATCTCGCTAAACAATAGCTGCTTGTTTTTGAGAGGATATAAAAATGCGTTTGGCTTTGTTTCAACCCGATATTCCACAAAACACCGGCACATTGCTCAGGTTGGGAGCGTGTTTGGATTTGGCAATAGATATTATTGAGCCTTGCGGTTTTATTTTTAATGAAAAGGCAATGCGCCGCGCCGGGATGGATTATTTGGACAAGGTAGAATATCGCCGTCATAACTCATGGGCCGATTTTTTGGCATATAGGGCGCAAAACCCAAAAGAATATGGCCGGATTGTATTGATGACCACCAAAGCCAGCCAGCCTTATGTTGATTTTGAGTTTAGAGACAATGACATTATTTTGATGGGGCGCGAATCGGCAGGGGTGCCCGAGGAAGTGCATCATATGGCCGATGCCAGAGTGGTGATTCCGATGGATGAAAATACCCGCTCGATTAATATGGCAATTTCGGCGGCGATGGTGGTGGGCGAGGCTTTACGGCAATGCCATAAATTTCCGGCAAAAAAATAAAAACAAAAATTTTTTGTACAAAACTGTTGACGATTTTGTCTAACGGTGGTATGTTGCGGTTTATAAAAAAATTATGAAAATATTATTGGGTCAAGTTTCAGGTGTGGTGTTGCCATGCTCTTTTAGGCTCGATGTCATTAAAAAAATTTATCCTATGGCACAACAGTACAATTGGCGGAATGGTCAGTTTCCGTCGATTCATCCCAACTATTGGTTGGGCGGTGAAAAAAGCAAAATTAACAATCTTTCGTCGTCAGACGGCGTTTTTATGTCACGGGCGCAAAAGATTGAAGATGCGGAGACGCATTTTGCCCGCGCTTATGAAGCAGAAAACGGGCGTGTGCTGCCGAAAGAGGCTTGCGGGCTGGTTTGTATCCAACTCGGAATATATCCGTTCGGACGCGAGATTTATCTCAACCCGACATTGCAGTCCAGATGCGCCAAAATGGCTATGGATATGGATCGCCCGGTTCGCAGGGAGTATGTTTTTGTTTCGCGCAGTTATTATCTGCAAGACGGAAAAATCGAACCTCTGCTTGATGCAACAGCAGTGCTTTATGCGCGGTCGTGTGCAAAGGTTGCCGTAAAACTCAGAGAAAAAATGCAATGGCGCGTTTTTGATGATCTCGGCAATCTGCGAATTAAGACCGGCGATGATTTTTACCCGTATTGGGTTTGGCGGGTCGGCTCAGAAAGAAACAGGCAGTATCTTTTGATGAGCGTGATGAACGGCGGTATATTTTTGTTGGACAAACTGCCGGAGCAGAAACCGTGTGAGGAAAGATTCTGGATAGGACCGATTGCTTTCCTGCACGACAATGATGCCTGGAGGCGTTGTTAGGAAGAGAATTTAACACCGGTTTGCCTTGAGAAAGGCTGCCGGTGTTCTGCTTTTTAAATATTGACTAAAGTTGAGGGTGAAAGCATTTTCTTTTAAGATTATTTGCTAAACAGAAAATTTGATTTTTTGATATAAAAGAATGGTTTTATAATCAAATTGTTAACTTTTTTGATTTATAACTGCTTTTGCTATTGAAAATTAAATTTTTATTGCTTAAGTTAGAGATGTATTAGTTGTTTTGCAACTATAACAAATTTTAAAAACCCATATGGAGATTATAAAAATGAAAAAGCTTTTAAGTGTGTTTTGTGCCGTTTTGGCTTTGTCTGCCTGCTCTACTTTGAGCGAGAGTTCTTTGTTTGGCGGTAGCGAGTGCGAATCGAAAATGGCTCGTGATTTTATGGAAAATGCTGAGGACAGAGTTTTCTTCGCTTTTGACAGCTCTGCTATTTCTTTGGATGCTGCCGAGGTTTTGAATACTCAGGTTAAATGGTTGAAGAAACACGAAGAAGTTAAAGTTGTTGTTCAAGGCTACTGCGATGAAAGAGGTACCAGAGAATACAACTTGGCTTTGGGTGAAAGACGTGCCAATGCCGTAAAACAATATTTGGTTTCTAAAGGCATTGCCGCTGACAGAATTTCCATAATCTCTTATGGTAAGGAAAGACCGGCTGTTTTGGGCAGCAACGAAGCTGCTTGGGCTCAGAACCGTCGCGCTGTTACCGTTGTTACAGGTGACTAGTCTAATCTTCTAGTTGAAGAGGTTTCTACATCCTAAATCATGCCTTTGGCCTGTGGGGCTGGGGGCATGATTTTTTTAGCTTGTGCTTTGAAAGCTTTTGTTTTAAATTGGGGGTTAATTGTAATTTAGATAAACGGAGATATGTGGGTATGAAAAAAATAAGTTTGCTTATGTCCGGTTTGTTGTTGTTGCCTTTGGGTGAGGCAAAAGCTGTCTCGGACAATGCTTTGCAACGCCAGATTGATAATTTGCGGGAAGATTTGCAGATAATGCAGCGTGAGGCTTATCGCAACAAAGGTGATATGGCCGGTTCGTCAGCCCAGGATGTGATGGTTAAGCTTGGCGAGATGGATGAGAATTTGCGCGATATGGTTGGGCGGCTTGACATGATGGAACACAACATCAAAACCTTGGAAGAAAAAATCAACGTGATTAACAAAGATGTTGATGTGCGCCTAAAAATGATAGAAGGTAAGCCGATTGAGGATAGCGGTATGGGAACAAATGCGCCGGTCAAAAAGTTTGATGCTCCGGTGGCTCAAGGTGCGCCGGCGGCAGTGGTCGGCGGAGCTATTGCCAAAGGTGATGATTTGCCCAAAGTCAATACCAAAACCGCCGAGCAAATTTATCAGGAAGGAATGGATGCCATTAATGCCGGCAAAAATGACGAGGCGGCCGAAAAATTTACGGCTGTGTTGACCAAGTTCCCCGATCATAAATTGGCGGCCAATGCCCAATATTGGTTGGGCGAATCATATTATGGTAAAAAAGATTATGCCAAGGCGGCTGTTGCTTTTGCCAAAGGATATGAAAAATATAAGGATGGCAACAAAGGGGCTGATAATATCCTGAAATTGGGGATGTCGATGCAAATGCTGGGCAAAAAGGATGAGGCTTGCACCGCTTTTGTCAATCTGCCCAAAGAATTTCCCAATGCCGCGGCCAACTTGAAAAACAAAGCCTCTCAAATGGCTAAAGAGCTTGAATGTAAAGAGTAGGGATGAAAGAATTTGTTGCCAAACATAATCTAAAAGGAGAAGTTGTTGCCGCCGGAGTTTCCGGCGGAGCGGACTCGCTTGCGTTGGTGTTGGGTTTGAAAGAGGCGGGGTGTATTCCGGTTGCGTTGACGGTTGATCACAGGTTGCGCAAGGAATCATCTCAAGAGGCGGCCTATGTGGCACAAGTGATGCAAGCAAACGGGATTGAGCATCATGTTTTGTGTTGGATTGGTGATAAACCAATTACCGGAGTGGAAGAGGCTGCGCGCAAAGAACGCTATCGGTTGATGTTTGAGTTTTGCCACCGGCGCGGTATCAGATATTTGGCAACCGGGCATCATATGCGTGATCAGGCAGAGACTTTTTTGCTTAGGTTGGAGCGCGGCAGCGGGGTGTTTGGTTTGAGCGGAATTTTGCCGGTAAGCCGGCGTGAGGAGATAACTATTATCAGGCCGCAGCTTGATAAAACGCCTGAGGAATTAAAAGATTTTTTGCGGCAAAAAAATATTAGCTGGGTCGAAGACCCAATGAATAACAGCAATGATTTTATGAGGGTGAAAGTTCGCAAATTTTTGCCCCAATTGGCCGATATCGGGATTGATGAAAAACGCTTGGCCGAGACGGCGGCGACTTTGGCCAAAACAAGGGCTTTTGTTGAGGGCGAGGTTGAGGATTTTATTAAAAACAATGTCAGAGATTTTGATGGGGCGGCGGTTGGTTTGTCTTTGGCCAAATTAAAGGAGCTTCATCATGAGATTGCTTTGCCGCTTTTGGGAATATTGATACGCAAAATCGGCGGCGGTGATTATCGTCCCGAGGCCAAAGAAGTGGAGCGAGTGTTGAAAACCGGTGCTGATTTTAGGGGTTGCACTTTGGGCGGATGTGAGATATTTGTGGCGGCAAAACGTTTGTGGATTGTGCCGCAGGACAATGATAACCGTGTGATGAAAAGACAAGATTGGGAAGATTTTGAAAAGCAAAACCCCAAATACCGAAATTGCGGGCTGCCCTATAAAGTAAGGCGGGCGATTTATAACAAACTGAAAGAATAAGATGGCAAAGGCAAAAAAGACAAAGTCGGATTTTATCTCAACCGGTTTGGTAGCACAAAACCGGCGGGCTAATTTTGACTATCTGATTGAAGAAAAATTTGTCGCCGGACTGCAGCTTGTGGGAACCGAGGTTAAGTCTTTGCGCCTGGGGCATGCCAATATCAACGATGCTTTCGGGGTGGAGCATGACGGCGAAATTTTTATCTCTAATATGTTTATTGCCGAATACAGCAACAAAGGCTATTCCTCGCATGCCGAAAAGCGCGAGCGTAAATTGTTGCTAAAGAAAAAAGAAATCATTGATATCATCAATGCGCTTTCCCGCAAGGGAGCAACTTTGGTAGCTTTGCGTTTATTTTTTGATAACCGCGGACGCGCCAAGTTGGAAGTCGGTCTTGGTCGCGGTAAAAAGAATTATGATAAGAGGGAGGCTATTAAGAATCGCGAACTCGATAGAAAAATGCGTATAATGGGCTATTAATCGCAAAAAGGCGAGAGGATGAAAATTCATGTAGCTTCTTGTACACTAAAATTTTCATTCCTCTTTTTTTGCTTCTGCCAGCCTCATTATCCGCATTTTTCTTGGGCAGAGCAAAGGATTTTTAAAGCAGCTTTGTGGGGCTTTGCCAAAGGCAAAAAATTTTCTTGTCAAAGATTTTAATTTATTCTAATTTAATAATTGCTAAGACGTGTTGTCTTGGTGGTGTCTAGAAAACATCATATGTAGAAAATTCCTCCATATAGGGGGAGTGGGTGATATAAGCATGCTTTGCATGACGAATAAACCTGACTGTCTACATACAGTTTTCTAGCTCCTCCGCCTTTTTTTAACAAAGGCGGTTTTGTTTTATCAAACAATTAAGGAGTTAAGGACTGATGAACCTAAAACAACTTATGCGCACCCAAATTGCGCCGCAACTGATTGCCTTACGCAAAGAAAAAGGATTGAGCATCCAAGATGCGGCCTTGCAAACGCCACTATCGATGAATATGATTGCCCTGATGGAGCAAGGCAAGCCTTTGGCAGCCCGCCACTACCAACGTTTGCTCAAGTTTTATGGCAAAGAGTTGGCTTTTTGCTTAAAAGATATAGGGTATTAGAATAAAAATGTTTTGGTTTACAAAACCTCGCGGCGGCCAACATGATCGGCGGCAGATACTATGCCCTCTTCCTCCATGCGGTCGATGATTGAGGCGGCGCGGTTGTAGCCGATCCGCAGACGCCTTTGGACATAGCTGATGGAGGCTTTTTTATCGGTTTGGACAATTTGAACCGCCTGACGATACAAGTCGTCATCGCTGCCGGAGCCAAAATCCGAATTGTCAAATACCGCACCGCCGGAGGATGAAGATTTGCCATCGCTTAACTCGCCTTCGGTTACGGCGTCAACATACTCGGGCTGGCGTTGCGATTTTAGAAATTCGACGATCTTTTCGACCTCGCTGTCTTTGACAAACGGGGCATGAATACGTCTTGGGCGTTGGCCGGCCGGCATATATAACATATCGCCCATACCAAGTAATTGCTCGGCGCCTTGTTCGCCTAAGATGGTGCGGCTGTCGATTTTGGAGGTTACCTGATAGCTGATGCGGGTTGGAAAGTTGGCTTTGATGGTGCCGGTAATGACATCAACTGACGGACGCTGGGTTGACATAATCAGGTGAATGCCCGCGGCACGCGCCATTTGCGCCAGACGCTGAATCGCCGCCTCGACATCTTTGCCAGCAACCAACATCAAATCGGCCATCTCGTCAACCACAATCACAATATAGGGCATGGGGGTTAAATCAAGCTCTTGTTCTTCGAAAATAGGTTTGCCGGTTTCCATGTCAAAGCCGGTTTGAACGGTGCGGGTCAGCTTTTCGCCGGAAGAGCGCAACTCTTCCAGGCGTTGATTGTAGCCGGTGATGTTGCGGACATTGAGCTGAGCCATGGCGCGATAGCGGTCTTCCATTTCTTTGACTGCCCATTTGAGCCCGATTACCGCTTTTGAAGGGTCGGTAATAACCGGAGTGAGCAAATGCGGTATGCCGTTGTACATGGTAAATTCAAGCATTTTGGGGTCGATCATAATCAGCTTGCATTCCTCGGGGCGCATACGATACAAAAGCGAGATAATCATCGAGTTGACACCAACCGATTTGCCCGAACCGGTGGTACCGGCAACCAAAAGGTGCGGCATTTTGGCAAGGTCGGCATAGGTGTTTTTGCCGCCGATGTCTTTGCCCAGACTAATGGTTAAGGCGGCTTTGGCGTTTCTGAAATCATCGCAGTCCAACAAATCGCGCAGATAAACAATCTCGCGAGTGGAGTTGGGCAGCTCAATACCAATGGTGTTGGACCCTGGCACAACCGCAATACGAACGGAAACCGCACTCATCGAGCGGGCGATATCATCAGATAGGCCGATTACCCGAGCTGTTTTGGTGCCGGGAGATGGTTCTAGTTCATAAAGAGTTACAACAGGGCCGGGGCGGATTTGCACAATTTTGCCCGAGACACCGAATTCTTGCAAAACTTCTTCCAATTTGGCGGCGACTTTCTCAAGCTCTTTTTGGCTTAGGTGCTGTGCGGTTTTGTCTTTGGCGGTGGAGAGCAAGGCAATATCTGGGAAAGAGTAGCCGTCGTCAACTTTGGGGGCTTGCTTTTTGGCAATTTTTATGGTTTCTGCCGGTTTGGCAGGGCTTGGGGTATCGTCTTTGAGCTTGGGTTCGCGGCGAGTGCGCGGAGCTGTGCTGCTTTTGGTGGCAGAAATTTTTGCTTTGGTACGGCCGGCGATGGTGTACACTTTTTTGCCGCTGCGGCATAGCCAGAAAATGCAGGCCAGAACCATTAAAACGATTTTTTTAATCGACTTATACCAGCCGCCTAAGGTGATGCCTGCCGCATAGTTAAAAGAAATAAGCCCTAAGGCAAAAGCTAATGCGGCCAGAATCCAAGAATTGTAGGCAAAGTCGTAAATGCGTGAAAATACGGACAAGAATTGGCGCGAGAAAAATACCCCAATGTTGCCGCCGGTCTTGAAGCCTTCTATCTCCCCAAAACAAAGGTTGATAAAGACTGACAAAGAAAAAACGCCTAAAATAAAAGCAAAAATGCGCCCAAAAGGATGAATAAAGGTTTTGTAACGAATAATCTCATAGCCCCAGACCAGAGGTGTGATTAAAAATAGCGGCAAAGCCAGGCCAAACCAGCTTAGAATAAAGCTTGAAGAATAGGCTCCAAAGCGGCCGAATAAGTTGTTTAAAGAATTTGAGTTGGCCGTGTTGTAGCCAGCATCTGCCATGTTGTAAGATAGACAGCTTATTAAAAGAGCAAAGGTAAATAAAATAAGCAAAAGCCCTATGCCTATAACCATAAGACGGGCAAGAATTGATTTTTCTTTTTTGCGTTTGGCCATTTCTTTTTCCTGTTTTTAGCTAAAAAAACCTTATTTTGCCACCATTATATAGCGCAAATTATCAATAATCTCTTAATGTTTTTATTTTTTATAACTAAAGCAAAAAGCTTGACTTTGAAAAGGCTTTAATTCAAACTTTAGCCAGCTGTAAAAATTTTTTGAGAAGGGGAAAAAGATGTTCAGATTAGATGGCAAAGTTGCTTTGATTACCGGTGCGGCCGGTGGACTTGGGGATAAAATTGCGCGTACGCTTCATGCTCAGGGGGCTAAATTGGCGCTGACCGATATGCGGGCCGAGCCAATGGAAAAACTAAAGGCCGAGTTGGGCAAAGATGTTGAAGTGTTTGTTGCCAATTTGTCTGATGCTGAGGCTATCAAAAATTTGGTTGCCGAGGTTGAGGCTAAGTTTGGGCAGATTGATATTTTGGTTAATAATGCCGGTCTGACACGTGATAATTTGTTTATGCGCATGAGTGATGAGGAGTGGCAGTTGGTGTTGGATGTTAATTTATCTGCCGGATTTAAGCTGGCTAGAGGCGTTATCAGAGGTATGATGAAACGCAGAGCCGGTCGTATTATCGGTATCGCCTCGGTTGTCGGGGTTACGGGTAATGCAGGTCAGGCCAATTATGCCGCATCTAAAGGCGGTATGATTGCCATGAATAAGTGCTTGGCTCAGGAAGTGGCCTCGCGCGGTATTACGGTTAACTCTATTGCACCGGGATTTATCAGAACTCCGATGACCGATGTTTTGCCTGAAGATGTTAAAAAAGCTTTGTTGGCTAAAATTCCTGAAGGCAAACTCGGCGAGGCTCAGGATATTGCTAATGTGGTTGCCTTTTTGGCATCGGATGAGGCGCAATATATCACCGGACAGACAATTAATATCAATGGTGGTATGGCCATGATTTAGCCTTTTGTGGCTTTAGGTAAAAAACCCGGCGTTGAGCCGGGTTTTTTATGATTATTTCAAATCTTGGGCGACATGAGGATGTTGCAAAAGTTTTTCAATCTTGTCTACTTCTTCAAAAGATTTGTCAACGCGGAAATTTATCTCCGGGACATAGCGAAGTGAGGTTTGGGCCGCAACTTGTTTGCGGAAAAAGTTGGCCGCCAGCTGAAGCCCCCCCAAAACCTCTTGCAATAAATCGTTGTTGGAGGCTATAAACCAAACCGTGCAATATTTGAGGTCTGGCGAAACACTTACTTTGGTGATGGTTACAAGAGTGTCTATCCCTTCCAAATTATGAACCTCGCCGCGGTCAATAAAGCGAGCAATAATCTTTTTTATCTCTTGCGCAACACGGAGCTGTCTTTGCGAAGGTTCTTTTTCGGCCATTTTGTTTCTCCTTAAAAGCTTATCTGTTTTTAGGTATAAAGGTAAATATCGTCTTTGGCAAGAGGTTTTGCTTTAGGATTGACTTAAATGACACTTTGCCTTATTAAAAAAGATAAAGAAAAGGAAAAGTTTGATGCGGCACAAAAAAGGCAATGATATTAATGGTTGGTTGGTGATTGATAAGCAGGTGGGTATGGGCTCAACCACAGTGGTTAATATGACCAGACATTTGTTTGAGGCCAAGAAAAACGGCCATACCGGAACGTTGGATCCTTTTGCCAGCGGAGTGTTGCCGATTGCGTTTGGCGAGGCGTGCAAGCTTATTCCTTATGTGACGGACGGTGACAAAGAATATGAGTTTGTCTTAAAATTCGGGGCCGAAACCGATACCCTTGATTTGACCGGAAAGATTGTGTCTCAAGGGGCAAAAATCCCGACCGATGATGAAATAAAAGCCGTGTTGCCTTTGTTCTTGGGCGAGATAGAGCAAATACCGCCCAAATTTTCGGCCATTAAAATCAACGGCGAGCGAGCCTATGATTTGGCGCGCGAGGGTAAAGATGTTGAAATGCCGAAACGAATCGTCACAATTTATAAACTTGAGTTTTTGGGCAGGATAGGCGAATCGGAGGCAAAATTTAGGGTCGTTTGCTCAAAAGGAACTTATGTCAGGACGTTGGGTGCCGATTTGGCTAAAAAACTTGGCTCTAAAGGCTATTTGACGGAATTAAGACGGACAAAATGCGGCAAATTTGGAATAGATGATACGATTTTGCTGGAAAATTTAAAAAATATGGAGTATGTTCAAGAACGCAAAAAATTTTTGCGTCCCCTGTTGACATGTCTGTGCGACATCACGGTCATTGCCGTAAGGGAGGAAGATGCTGCCAAGCTAAGGCAAGGGCAGGCGGTTTCACCCAAACATTATGAGGTTGAAAACATAATCGGAGGTGAGGCGGCGGCTGTTTCTGGCGATGAGTTGGTGGCAATTGTCAGGGTTGAGAAAACAAGAATTTCGCCAATCCGTGTGTTTAATAACTAGAAAATGAGGAAAATAACGATGTCGATTTCTAATGAAAAAAAACAAGAATTAGTTAAGGCCTATGCTCTTAATCCCAATGATACAGGTTCGCCGGAAGTGCAAATTGCTATTTGGACGGCCGAGATTAACAACTTGATTGAGCATTTTAAGGTTCATGCCAAAGATAATCACTCGCGCTTGGGATTGATGAAAAAAGTTGCCCGTCGTCGCCACTTGTTGGATTATCTCAAGGCTAAAGACGAAAGCAGATATCAGAATATTATCTCTAAACTCAATATCAGAAGATAATATGATGAATTTTTGAGGAGAGCGGGGCTTAAAACAAGCTCCGCAATCTGTATAAGATTTTGCTCTTTTTTTAGGAGTGAAAGATAAAAAATCCTGCATGGGGCAGGTAGAGGTTATATGGATAATGAAAGGTAAAGATATATGATCGAATTTAATCAGGTCCGCAAAGAAATGGAATGGGGCGGACGTAAATTAGTTTTGGAAACAGGAAAAATTTCACGGCAGGCCGCCGGTTCGGTGGTAGTTACTTATGGACAAACAGTGGTTCACGGAACGGTTTGTGCCGCAAAAGAAGTAAATGCTGATCAAGATTTTTTTCCTTTGACAGTTAACTATCAGGAAAAATATTATGCAACCGGTAAGGTGCCGGGCGGTTTTATGAAAAGAGAGGGAAAGCCCTCGGAACGCGAAGTTTTGATCTCGCGCTTGATTGACAGACCGATACGCCCGTTGTTTCCGGATGCTTTTAAAAACGAAGTGCAGGTTGTTTGCACCGTGTTGGCTCATGATAAAGAAACAGATTCAGATGTTGTGGCTATGATTGCGGCATCGGCGGCTTTGGCTGTTTCGGGTATTCCGTTCTTGGGGCCAATCGGGGCGGCCAAAATCGGCTATAAAGACGGTCAATATATTTTGAACCCGACAATCGAACAACAAAAAACATCGGATTTGGAATTGGCGGTGGCCGGTACCAAAGAGGGTGTGTTGATGGTGGAATCCGAGGCCAACGAGCTGTCTGAGGAAGTTATGTTGGGCGCGGTTATGTTTGGGTTTGAGAACTTCCAGCCGGTTATTGATTTGATTAATGAACTGAAAAAAGAAGCCGGCAAAGAGCCTTGGGAAATGCCTGTATTTCCGCCGGAGTTTGATGCTTTGTATGCAAGAGTTGAGAAAGATTTTGAGGCCAAATATGCAAAAGCTTTTGAAGAAACCGACAAATTAACCCGCGGCACTTTGGTGGGACAGGTTTCGGAAGAAGTTAAGGCTACCATTGATCCGGAAAACGAGATTGAAAATCGTTATGTCAATGATGTAATCGAAAAATTGATGCACAAAGTTGTTAGAGAAAAGGTTTTGACAACCGGACATCGTATTGACGGGCGTGATACCAAAACGGTTCGTCCGATACAATGCGAGGTTGACGTTTTGCCGACAACCCATGGTTCGGCCTTGTTTACCAGAGGCGAAACGCAGGCTTTGGTGGTTACCACTTTGGGAACCGGCGAAGATGCGCAGATTATTGATGGTTTGTTTGATGAGGCAAAAGAAGACTTTATGCTGAACTACAACTTCCCGCCGTATTCGGTTGGCGAATGTGGTCGTTTGGGCTCGCCGGGACGCCGCGAGATTGGTCATGGCAAATTGGCTTGGCGTGCAATTCATCCGATGATGCCAAAAGATAAAGACGCGTTTCCTTATACCATCCGTGTGGTATCGGAGATTATGGAATCAAACGGTTCGTCGTCGATGGCTACAGTTTGCGGTACTACCATGTCGTTGATGGCAGCCGGTGTGCCGATGCGTAAACCTGTAGCTGGTATTGCCATGGGTTTGATTAAAGAAGATGACGGCAGAGTTGCCATTTTGACCGATATTTTGGGTGATGAAGACCACCTGGGCGATATGGATTTTAAGGTTGCCGGTACCAAAGACGGGGTTACCGCTTTGCAGATGGATATTAAAATTACTTCCATCACCAAAGAAATTATGCAAAAGGCCTTAATCCAAGCGCACGAGGGACGTATCCACATCTTGGGCGAGATGGCCAAGGCCATAGCTGAGCCGAGACCGCATGTATCGGACAGGGCGCCGCGTATTGTAGCGATTAAGATTCCGGTTGATAAGATCCGTGAAGTTATCGGTACGGGCGGCAAGGTTATTCGCGAGATTGTGGAAACGACACATACCAAGATTGATATTACCGATGACGGCATAGTTAGAATTGCCTCGATGAAAAAAGAGGACGGCGATGCCGCTTTGGAGTGGATTATGGGTATTGTGGCCGAGCCGGAGATGGGCAAAATCTATCACGGTACTATTACCAAAATCATGGATTTTGGCGCATTTGTAAGGTTCCTTGGCACGACTGAGGGTTTGGTTCATATCTCTGAGGTCAAGAACGAGAGGATTGCCTCGGTTTCGGACTTCTATAAAGAGGGTGATAAGATTTGGGTTAAATGCTTGGGCGCGGACAACCGCGGCAAGATTAAACTCTCGGCCAAGAGAGTTAACCAAGAAACCGGTGAAGATTTGGAAAAATAAAAGTTTTTCAAATAAGGAAAATCCCCTGTCGGTTTTGACAGGGGATTTTTGGTTTGATGTAATTAATAAAGGAAAGCTCCTCTCTTTGATCTGTCCCCCGAAAGTTGGACAGTAAAAAAAAGTCCCGAAGATTGCGATAGCAATTTTCGGGATAATTTTTTATACTAACCTCAAACAGGAAAGGACAAATCAATGAAACATCATAAATTTACA
>CALXUO010000037.1 GCA_944391695.1 uncultured Alphaproteobacteria bacterium | reverse complement strand
GGACAGTGAAGGCGCTTTTGTCAGTTATAAAGAGGGTATGGGTGTCCGTAGAGATAGAACTGAGTTGCATAGTGTGCGCTGTTTGATTAATTATACCGATGTTGTTGTGCTGACACCAAAGACTTGTAAAGTGGGAGATGTATTATATTCTGACTTGAAATGTTATGATGAGACGCCTTCCGGTTTGACCGCCATAGGGGTGGTGTTTGATACCGAAAATAGGTTGGCTATCTCGTTGGAGGTCAAAAAAGTGGGATGGCGGTTGAGGCATGTAACGAACGCTAAAGATGTGCCGGGTCTGCAGAATTGTACATCAGAAAATGTGGTGGTTGATTGTGACACGGATGGCAAAGCCAATACAAAAGCAATTGTGGCGTATTTTGGAGGTAGCTCAGATTATGCCGCCGGGTTTTGTCATAAGTATACTACCGAGGGGACTAAAAAAGGTGATTGGTTTTTGCCAAGTATGAAAGAATTGATGGTGTTGGATGATTTTATAGTTCCAGTTAATGCAACTTGGCAGGGTTTGGGCAGTAACGCCGGAAGAAAGTACCTTAATGGTAGGTATTATTCCTCTAATGAAACTGATATAATGACTGCTAAAGGAGAGTATGAAGTTTTTGGGTTGTATGCTGCAGTAACTCCAGGTCTCGTTCAAGAGTTACTAAAATATTATGAACCTTATAGTTATAATCCAGACACATTATGCGTAATTAACTACTAGCCAAAAAGGGAAGCAAATATGTCCTTGCGCTGTTGGCAGCGCAAGGACATAGGCTTTTGAGCCATATTTTGCCGACACAAAACTTTGATATCAAATCCAAGAGAGACAATAAATACTCCCCTATCAAATATTATGCCCCCAAATTAAGCTAAATTACTTTGATGATTCCCCACAAAGTATCCTTAACGCGTTGGTCTTTGATTTTGCCAAACATGCGCACAAGCTCCAAATCATCATTACTCAAAAGCTGCTTTGAAGAGTTGAGCCCCTCAACAAAAAAGCCGGTATCAATATCAAGAATTTTAGATATTTGCCATAATCTGGCAACGGTTATGTTGCTTTGTGCATTTTCATAATTTTGCAGTTGTTTGCGGCTTATCCCCAAAAGCTTGGCCATAGTATTCAAAGGCATTTGTTTAATACATCTTGCCTGCTTTAGCCTTTGAGCGACAAAAGAGCATGCATCCGCTTCGTTGCTTATGTTTGCAACCCTTGATTTTTCCGATGATTTAAGCATTATTTTTCTACCCTTAATTATTGATATTTTTATGTATGTTATCACAAAAAGTTATATATACAAGCTCAAAATGTGTTTTTGGGATATTTAAATTATTTGGCGATATATACATTCATAATTTTTCTTGATTAGATTAATGATCCTTGACGATAAATTGCAAAAGTTGTAATAACAAACATCTGCAATATATATTTAGGGCAATTTTTAAAGCTTCAGGGATTTAAAGCATGAAAAAATTTATACTTTGTGTATTGCTTTTGTTGCTATATAGCATTGATACATATGCCTTTTCTTTTTCGGATGTTGTTGCCAAGGCCAATGCTTTGTCGTCTTTGCCATATAAAGAAAATACCGAAGCCCTTCCGCCGGAATTAGAAACTATGGATTATGATGCCTATCGTTCTATCCGCTATCAGCGCGAAAAAGGGCCTTGGTACAATCAAAAACTACCGTTTGAAATACAATTCTTTCACCTTGGTTCTCTCTTCAAACATCCTGTCAGGGTTTATGAGATTGTAAACAATCAAGCCTCGCCCTTGAGTTATGATTCGCTTGCTTTCAGGCTGGGGGATGAAGCGCTTTTTCCGTTTAGCAATTTGGGCTATGCCGGATTTAGACTGCACTATCCGCTAAACCGCAAAGACTATTTGGATGAGTTGGTTGTCTTTCTTGGTGCCAGCTATTTCAGGGGCCTGGGTGCGGGTCAAAAATACGGACTTTCGGCGCGCGGCTTGGCGGTTGACACCGGGCTTATCAGCGGCGAGGAATTCCCCTCCTTTACCACCTTTTGGCTACAAAAACCCAAAAAAGGTGCCAAGAAAATAGAGCTATATGCCTTGCTTGATTCGCCGCGCATTACCGGAGCTTATTCGTTTATCATCACACCGGGGCAAACCACCACCATGGACATCAAGGCTACTTTATTTCCGCGTGCAGCAATAGCAAAGGTGGGCATAGCTCCGCTGACCAGCATGTATTTGTTTGGGGAAAATACCAAGAACCGCTTTTTTGATCACCGTATGGAAGTTCATGACAGCGATGGGCTTTTGATTAACAACGGCAATTCCGAGTGGTTGTGGCGTCCGCTTGATAACAATCCCAAAATGCGCATCAGCTCGTTTGTTGACCAAGATGTCAAAGGTTTTGGCCTTCTGCAGCGGGATAAAGATGCCGCGCATTATATGGACTTTGAGGCCAATTATGAGCAAAGGCCAAGCATTTGGGTTACCCCCATCAAGCCTTTTGGCTCAGGGGTTGTGCAGTTGATAGAACTACCCTCTGATAAAGAGATTCACGACAACATTGTTGCCATGTTTGTGCCCCAAAAACCGCTTGAGCCTGGGCAAAAGTATGAATACGAATATCGCCTGAGTTGGTTTAAGGACAAAATTCCTTATGATTCCAAGCTTGGCGAGGTTGTGGCCACCTACACCGGGCTTGGCGGGGTTTCGGGTGTCAACGAGCCCGAGTGGACCAAGTTTGTGATAGATTTTGCCGGTGGCAAATTGGGCAAAGTTAAAGACATTGCCCCCCTCAAAGCCGATGTTGAGGTTCAGCACGGGAGAATAAAAGATGTTGTGGTGTCAAAAAATCCTTTAACCAAGGGCTATCGTCTGACATTTGATTTTCAGGCCAAAGAAAACATTGCCGAGATAAGGGCTTCTCTAAAACAAGGCGATGATATTGTTACCGAGATTTGGAGCTATCAATGGTTGAAATAAAGCTCTATCGCCAAGAAGACATTGTTGCAAGCTATGTCAAATCTTTTGGCATCAACAATCCGTTGACCATAGAGGCCATGCAAAAGCTAGTTCCCGAGACTTCCTCGCTCAAAGGCATAATCGATACTTTGGACAAGTATATTCTAGGTGAGCTCAAAGATTTTTGCCCGTCATTGTCGGATAATGATGCCAAATTAGCCCTGATAAAGATGATATATTTGCAAAACAAGCTCTATCAAAAATGCGATATTTTTGTGCTGCAAGATAAAAAAGATTGGTTGCTAAACGAGCTCAACCGGTACAACATCTATGCTTTACCCACATCATTTCCGAGCAAAATGCCCCATCAAAGCATTACGATTTATAATCCGTTTTTGCGTTTTAGAGAATTTATAAGCCATGCCTTCAGAAAATAACGAAATGCACCCGATACCCATTTTAAGCCGCCAAAGAGTTATGTTCAGGCGGGTCAAGATTTTTGGGCTGATGACCATAAGCACGCTTTTAGCAACCGTAAAGTGGTCGGAATTTATGCCAACCGATGTCAGTCCTTGGCTGCATTGGATGCTAATTGTTTTGTTTGCGCTCACATTTGGGTGGATAGCGCTTTATTTTTGGTCGGCGATATTTGGCTTTTGGGAGCTCAAACGCCGTCGCAAATATGAGGCGATAATTTCCCCCAAGCCAGATGATGAGTTGCGCTCCAAAACAGCGGTTTTAGTTCCGAGTTACAATGAAAATCCCATTGCAATTTATGGCCGCATTTTGGCCATGGCCGAAGATTTAAGCCAAAACGGCGGGGAGGGTGCGTTTGACTTTTTTGTCCTAAGCGATAGCACCAAGCCCGAAATTTGGCTCAAAGAAGAGGCCTTGTGGTTTGAGACCAAGACAAGGTTTCCTAAAGGCATAAATTTGTTTTACCGCCATCGTCCCCAAAATACCTCGCGCAAAAGCGGCAATATTGAGGATTTTTGCACCCGCTGGGGCAAAGGCTATGACTTTATGTTGGTTTTGGATGCCGACAGCCTGGTTGGTGGAGCCACTATTGTCCAAATGGCCAAGCTTATGCAAATAAATCCCACCACCGGCATTATTCAGGCTCCGCCGCAAATTATCAATTCGCAGTCGTTTTTCTCAAGGTTGCATCAATTTGCGGGCAAGGTCTATGGCGAGATTGTAACTTCCGGTCTTGCCTATTGGCAGGTTTGGGACAGCAACTATTGGGGGCACAATGCCATTATCCGTACTCAAGCTTTTATTGAAAGCTGCGGCTTGCCGACATTTAAGGGCAAAGCGCCTTTTGGCGGCCAAATCCTAAGCCACGATTTTGTCGAGGCCGCGCTGATTAGGCGCGCCGGCTGGCTTGCTTGGATGCTGCCCGAGCTAACACAAAGCTACGAGGAATGCCCGCCGGCCATGTTAGATTTTGCCATCCGCGATAGGAGGTGGTGTCAGGGCAATTTGCAGCATATCAGGGTTTTGTTGTCGCAAAAGCTGCACCCCATAAGTCGGGTTCATTTTGTGGTTGGCATAATGTCGTATTTGTCATCGTTGTTGTGGTTTTTGCTGTTGTTTTTGGGTGTAGGAATAGCAATTTGGCGCTATTTTTATCCGCCGACTTATTTTAGTGAAGTCAAAGAGCTTTTTCCCAACTGGCCGGTGTTTAATGTCTGGGGCACGATATCTTTGTTTGTCATCTCGATGGTAATGCTGTTTTTCCCAAAAATTTTGGGCATTATAAGCCTTTGGGATAAAAAACAAGCCAAGCATTATGGCGGGCGCAAAGGTTTGTTTATAAGTTTTTGGGTAGAGTGTTTGTTCTCGGCCCTTTGTGCGCCGATAATGATGTTGTTTCAAAGCAAGTTTATTGTAGAGATTTTGTTGGGGCTTGATTCCGGCTGGAAAACCCAAAACCGCGACCAAGAAACCAGCTGGCGCGTTGCCTTCGCCAGACATTGGGCGCATACATTGATAGGTTTTGTGGTGTCAATAGCTGTTTATAACTACGCCAACAGCCTGTTTTATTGGATGTTACCGATAACTCTTGGGCTTATGTTGTCCATTCCGTTGTCGGTTGTCTCGTCCAAAGTAAAGGTTGGGCAGTGGTTTAAGGCGCACGATATTTTCATCACGCCCGAGGAGCAAAAAGAGCCTCATCTTTTGCGCCAAAGCAAGCAAAACATTGCCACGCTAGGGCAGATTATCGGAAAGTTGACATCTCAGGATATACTCAAAAATCAGCTTTATCTGGCGGCGCACATCTACCTTTTGCCCCTAAACGGCCACGAGCCTGATTTTGCCAGCGGGCTTATCCGCAAAGTTGAGCAAAAAGTAAGAGCCTGTTTGGGCAAAGCCGAGCTTGAGCTAGAGACTGAGGAGCTGCGCTATATTTTGTATCATCCAGACTTGCTCCAAGAGCAATTACTTTTGCAAACGCTATAGAGAGCCGGCCGCCAGCCGATAAAACCCGCTGCCGGCAGCCCCTTTTTTGCGCCTCAAATTAGACAAAATTTAACAAATTTGTTGCAAAGCGAGCGCGGATTTAGATTCAAACAAAGTTTTGTGGATTAGCAAATCAGGGATAAATAGCAAATCAGCCGCGCCATGCAAAAACAAAAAGCCAGCCTCAAACGGCTGGCCTTTTATTTTTGGTTGCTTAGGGCAGGATTTACTTTCGCCAAGGCTCAAGTTGCCTCTGCGGTGCTGCCCGCCGGGCACCGGCGTCTTCCATCCGCCTGCACCTTGTAGTGAACCTACTTATCTCGTAGCTTCAACTCAGCCGCGCCATGCAAAAACAAAAAGCCAGCCTCAAACGGCTGGCCTTTTATTTTTGGTTGCGGGGGCAGGATTTGAACCTACGACCTTCAGGTTATGAGTCTTGTCCTTTGAGTTTTATTTAATTTGACCTTCACAAGACCATTTTTGATAACTCATTGTTTTATCGTTATCAATTTTAAATGCAAACTCTTGACTTCCTTTATTGAACTGGATAAAATTTGCTTAAATGTGTAGCACCAGCGTAGCACCGAAACGACCATCAGGTAAGAGATAAAATATGGAAAGCAATAAATTTAAATTCACAAAGAGTAATATTGAAAAATTACAGCCTAGTAGCAAACGCAGTTACTATTACGATACTGCTGAACCTAATCTTATGCTCCAAGTAACCCCTAACGGAACTAAAACATACTATGTATATAAAAGAATACAAGGTAGGCCTGTCAGAACATATCTAGGCACAACAGATATTTTGACTCCCGAGATGGCAAGAATAAAGGCAAATGAAGTTAAAGTATCAATTAACAAAGGAGAAAATCCTCATAAACAAAGCACAAAATACAATGAAAACACAACTTTACAACAACTTTTTGATGATTTTGTAAAAGAACGTGAGCGTTTTATTGGTGAGCGGACAATGGTTGGTTATAAAAGTATGTGGAACACTAAAATATCCAAGCTTGCCAAAAGAAGATTAAGCGATATTACCGGCGATGATTTGAAAACCTTACACCGTAAAATATCTGAAAACTTTGGAAACTACACCGGTAATCATTGTCTGGTTTTAATCAAAACCGTTTATAACTACGCCATTAAAGAAGAGCGATTTGATGGGAGAAATCCTGCAATTTCCGTAAAATTAAACAAAACGGAACCTAGAGTAAGATATATGGAGCATGCCGAACTTCAAAGATTCTTTGCCGTTTTGGATGAATATGATAATGAAATCTCCCGAGACGCAATTTTAATGCTCATCTATACGGGAGCTCGCAAAAGAAACGTTTTGGAGATGAAATGGGCTGATATTGATATGGAAGCTAAAATCTGGAAAATTCCTCAAACCAAGACCGCCCAAAACGTAACTATAGCCCTAGTTGAACCGGCTATGGAAGTTTTACAAAGGCGTTGGGAGCAAGCTGAAAACGAATGGGTATTTTATTCTCCGACATCAAAATCAGGTCATGTGGAAGATATAAAGCGAGCTTGGGCAAGTATATTAGAAAAAGCTCAAATCACCAATTTAAGAATTCACGATTTACGCCATACACTTGCCACCTATTTGATTGCCAACGGAGCAGATGCCTTTATCGTTCAAAGAGCTTTAACTCATAAAAGCCTTCAAAGCACGCAAGTTTATGTAAATTTGGGAGTTGAACATTTGCGGGATAAATTAAACGATACCGTTAATAAAATGCTTAATATTGGTAAAAAGTAGCTTTATAAAATTCATTCAAACAAGAATAAAAGCGTAATTTTGCAACAAAACAATATGTTATTAAACAAATAAAAAACTGTTTATAAGTTCTCTGTTGCACTTGACAAATTTATGCAAATATATCAAAGAACTTTTTATATCATAAAAAGTTCTTTGATATTATACTCATATTTATACTTTGTATAAATATGAGTTGCAAAAAAGGTCAGCTTCCTCTTTACTTTTAATAAAAAATATATTATTTTTATTAAAAACTCATAGAGGAAAACATGAAAAAAAGCATTAAAAATCAAATATTATCGCGAATTTACGGTAGAGGCAGGGGTTGGTGCTTTACGCCAAATGATTTTGCCGCAGATTTTAATCGCAACGACATAAATGTTGCATTATATGCTCTTACTAATGAAAATAAAATAAGAAGAATATCTATTGGATTGTATGATTACCCAATTTATAGCGATATCTTAGAAAAATATGTAGCCCCGGATATAGAACAATCAGCTCTTGCAATCGCCCGTAAATTTTCATGGCGGATTCAGCCCTCTGGAGAAACCGCATTACATTATTTGGGATTATCAACACAAATAACAAGTAAGCATATTTATTTTTCTGACGGACCTAACAAAAAATATAATCTTTTAGGACAAACTCTAGAATTTAAACATCAGGTTTTAAAAGAAGCATCTATTTTAGATGCTAATAGTATTCTTATTATTCAAGCAATTAAAGCTATAGGAGAAAATAACATAACAGATGAAATTAAAACACGATTAAAATCTAAATTTTCTAATTCGGAATGGATGAAAATAAAAAAGAATAGCTCTAAAGCAACCGGATGGATTTACCAAATAATCTCTAATATTGTAAATGAATTGAGTATAAACAATGATTGAAACAATAGCAAAACTCCCAGCAACAGAACGTAAAGCAATTTTCTTGGAAGCCGCCGGTTCATTACCGATGAATGCCGAAATGATTGAAAAAGATTTTTGGGTTTGTTGGACGCTTAACCGTATATTTCAAGATGAATATTTGAAAAAAATTCTTCGTTTTAAAGGTGGAACATCACTTTCTAAAGTTTTTCATTTAATTGAGCGTTTCTCCGAAGATATAGACCTCATCCTTGATTGGGATACCATCCGCCAAGGTGAAGACGTTATAAAATCAAGCAAAAATCAACAAACTAAAAGTAACGAAAAGCTTTTAGAACGTAGTAAGGAATTTATTTCAACCGAATTAAAAGACAAAATAACAGCTGTTGTCGGTGATGTTTGCCAAGTAACTGTAGATGAAGAAGACGCTAACAATTTACAGGTTAAGTATCCTAAAGGTATAGACGGAGCCTACTTATTACCCTATATCAAGCTTGAAATCGGAGCGTTGGCTTGTTGGCTACCAAATGATAATTACCCCATTAAACCTTATATTGATGGTATTTCACCAAAATTGACGTTTAGCGACATAATAGTACCAACAATTGTTGCTGAAAGAACATTTTGGGAAAAAGCTACAATTTTACATGCTGAGCATTTTCGTACATCAAAAGTGCCTCCTCGCTATTCAAGACATTATTATGACTTATATCAAATGTATAACGCACCTATCTGTCAAAAAGCTCTAAATCGTCCTGATTTATTGGATAATGTTGTACAATTTAAACAAAGGTTTTACTACACCGCTTGGGCTCATTATGACGAGGCCAAACCCCAAACCTTTCATCTTTTACCCAAAGAAGAAAATATAGACACCTTGCAAGATGATTATAAGAAAATGAAAAATATGATTTTCGGAACATATCCGACATTTGAAGAAATTATTGATAGTTTAGGTCTTTTAGAAGCAAAAATAAACGCACTTTAAAAGGAAGCAGCCATGGCAAAGCTATATAACGAAGATAAACATTGTGATTTAGACTTGTTTTACAGCAAGAAGACCGCTTTTTTTGATAATATTGATTTTTCGCAAGCTTCACCGGAAGAAATTAACAAAATAATGAATTTAGCAATTTCTGAGATTTTCTTTGATGATTGTATTTTTACAAATTTGAACCTTAGCGATAAAAAATTCTTTAGAAAAATAACTTTTAATAAATGTTTGTTCAAAGGAAATACAGATTTCTCTAATAGTCAATTTGATGATTTTATAAGCTTTGACCGTTCAACTTTTGACGGAATCACCAAGTTTAATGATACGGTTTTTAATGCCGGAGTAAGCTTTGTTGAAATTCATACAAAACCAGCTCGAGGGGGCTATTTCTACTACCGCGGAGATGGTATTGATTACAGTAAATACCCCAAATATTA
>CALXUO010000036.1 GCA_944391695.1 uncultured Alphaproteobacteria bacterium | reverse complement strand
CATAGTGCCATTTATTGTTTGGATCAACTTCTCCCGCTTCAAGAGATTGCATTGAGCCAATAGCTTCAAATACTGTCGGACGGAACTTATGTTTCATAGGAAATTTCCAAACTCCCAGATCTTTTTTACAAGCCAGAATGATAGCCCGTTCACGATTTTCAGCGGTTTCATAGTCAGCAGCAGATAAAATACCAACAGTGACGTTGTAGCCTAATTTTTCTAATTCTTCAACGACATACTCCCCAATTGTTTTATTTCCTAAAATGGACAGAGCTGCAGCAGGACGGCTGGTTAACCATTGCGGAACATTCTCAATGAAAATATAATTATACTCAACCGCTCTTACCACATTTAGCATATCTTCAAATAAAGCGGCTCTATGAGATGTCCCTTTATTTTTTGATGTGTTGAGTAAGCTGGCCTCTTGGCAAGGAGGTGAAGCTAAAAGCAATTTTGCTCCATATTTTTTATTTGCAGCAACAATTTGTTCGAAAATTTCCGGATTGTCAATTTCTCCAATAATGGTATCGCAATTAGGGTATAATCTTCTGTGGGCTCTGCCACGGCGTTTATCCTTTTCATTAGCCACAACAATTCTAATATTGGTCAAGTTTTCAAGTAAGCTTGTTCCTATGCCGATATTGCAAAATAATGAACATGCTTTTAATTCTTCGGTGAATTCAGGTAGTTTAATCGCCGTTTCAAAGTCTTCATTTTTGCTTCGCCACTTTTTAAAATCACTAGGCGTTTTACTTGTTCCCGCTCTGGCTTTTTTGTTAATTTCATAAGATAAGGCTAAAGCTCTAGTCGGAAGAATTCCTTGTTTGAAAGCTGTTTTTATTGCTTCCCAGACATTTTCAGGAAAAAGCTTCTGAAAGTCTCTGCATCTTCTCGCCCCAAGGTGAGGGTATTTTTCTGCAATAGTATCTTTTTTTGTGGCTTTCCCTTCATTTTTGCCTTTAGATTTTAATCCTTTGTAGCATTTTATCTGGCGAAGATCTTCACCAATTATACACTCAGCTAATAGTTGGTAGGCAGCCTGAATCTGAAGCTGTTGAAAGCGAATTAAATATTCGGTCTCAGATAAAGGTGTGGATTTTAAGATAGCCAATTCAGCCGACACATTTTTCTTAATCCTTGTAATAAATTCATCCATTTGGTTCGGATCAGTCGGAAGCAATGGCAGGTTATCATTTGCATGACTGACTTTCAGTGCTTCTAATTCTTCATCAGACAACTTGCCTCTTTCCAAAATTTCTTGTAATGACAAATTTTTCAGACATTCCGGCAATTCAAAGTCATCTGTGGTTCCGATAACTTTTGTTGTCGCCTCCTGATTTGTGTAGGTGTTTGTGTTTTCAGAAAAATTAAAAGCTGAAGAAAAATTATTCATTGTTGTTCTCCATAGTTGAAGTTAATTCATAGCTCTCAGGTTTTCGGCCTTGCTATGTTTTCCTTATACCATGGATAAAAGTATAAATCTATAATGCTTGGGGAAGTGTGCTAGTTTTGTTTGTCTTATATGTATTTTTTTTAGCTTGAAATTTTTTTATTTTTTCTGTTGTTTTGAGGTATTCTAAGTCAGGCCGATAATATCTATTATATCCGCTGATATAGTTTATATATGAACAATTTTCAGATACAACTAACTCAGGAAAAGCATTATGACTGATATCTAACAAGTCTGTGGCTTCTCTCCTATTTATCCAGTAGTTGTATCCTTCACAATTATAATTTACGGATGTATGCTTATTTTTAATAGAATGATGATGAAAATTTAGAAATTCATTTGTAGATATTATGCTATAATAAACTCTTAGGACAGTTTTATCATTTTTGATTTTATCATTTTGAATATTACCATCTTGATCGACAAATTTCCGTTTTATCTTATTTCGAGAAAAATGTTGGTTTATGCTCTTTCTATCAACATTTAAGATATTGGCTAAATCACTTTTTATTAAAATATATTCAGGTTCATACCCATAATAATATTGATCTTTATTTTTAAAATCTATTTGTAATGGATTTTTACCGGTTATTTCTTGTTTTATGCTGTATTGTTTTCCAATTTGCTTGTTAGGGTTATCTTTTTGTATATAAGAGATTTTTGTGTTTAGGCTGAAAGCAAGTGAGTTATTTGTTTCGTAAAGAAAATTGGAATATTTTGTGAGCGCAGCTTTAGTGTTACTAACATCATGCATATTATAAACAATATGGATTGCTAAATTTTTGAGTTCATCAACTTGTGATTTTTCTTTTATTTGGAGCATAAGTATACTGAATTTAACAGGATCAATATATGATTGATGTTTATTTTGTAACTGATCAACACTTTCATAAAGATAATGGTTTATGAATAAAATATCGTCATACAAAAATTTTAAATTTGAGTTGCAAACAAAATAATCATCTTTACTATCATATAAAAATATCTTAACTTCATCTGAGGGGCGAGAACTATTGGGAGAGATATCATCTAAAATTCTATCAAAATACTTCAAAGCCTGCCAAACAGTTATTCTATCTAAATAATATTGTCTGTTAGACAATTCATAATATTTAACTAGCGTAGATGTAACTACTGCTGGTGATGTATCCCAATTTTTATTTAACACCTTTTGTATTCGATATAGGTAATTAGAAATAGTCTTAGAATTGATACCTTGTTCTGATAACCAATTTTTAAATTTGCTTTTGATCTCCATTACTAATGCCTCCGTAATTTAATTATAAAACATTTGGTTTTAAGAAAACGTAAAGCCAAAAATTATTTGATAAAGAGACATTAGCGTCATTAAATTAAAAAGATTCGTATGAAACTATAATTTTATTATATCCCCAAGCAACAAACTGTATTCGAACTGATTAAGTTATTGAAAAATAAGGATAGTTTTAAAGATTGGTTCGTATAGGTCGTAAAAAAAGCATGTTTTGAAAACATATCATACGAACCGCAAAAAACATATAAAAAACAAGAGGTTAGACTATAAAATCTAACCTCTACAAAGCTTGGCTGGGGTGGCTGGATTCGAACCAACGAATGTCGGCACCAAAAGCCGATGCCTTACCACTTGGCGACACCCCAATCTCATCAAACTTCGTTATATCTAATCTATTTTTTTTTATTTGGCAAGAGATTTTTTGTGCGTTGGTGTTTTTTTATAAAAAAAGGAGCTGTGGCTTTTGACCACAACTCCAAAAATTGTTTTTTTAGTTGATTTCCTCGATATTCTGAATCGGGATGAGGTCATCCTCACCCATCCGGAAATCAACTTTAACTTTAGCCCCTATCCGGTCAATCCAGCGGACTGCTGGTGTAATCTCTGAGAAGGCATAGAAGGTTTTGCCTTCATACTCTTCAAACAGAAAATTATACCTGCTACCCTCCTGGCGGATCTTCTTGATGGTCAGGATCTGTCCGCCCAAGTCTTTGCCGTCAGATGGCAGAGAAGTCTGCTGCAGGCTCATCTGATATGAGCGGATGTATGCAGCATAAGCTTCCTCTTTGGTCTTGCCGGCGCCGACAATGTTGACGTTCTTGACCGAGCAAAAACCATGGCCGACAATCTTACGTCCGCTAGTTATGGGAGCGTAATATGTCTGCAGGCCGCCGATGTTGTACATAACCGCATTGCCAACCTCGTAGGAAGGATATTTGGCAGTCCATTCATTGGCTTGGATGGCACTTTCTGCCCGGTTCTCGTCAATGCCGGACATTTTATAAAATGTTCCGACACCGGTCTTGGCGTTGACTAGGATGAAGCCCGATGTCGAGGCATCGTTGCCGACTGAGGTTAACCCTGCATAGTAGCAGCACTCTTTCTGACCATATACTGTCTGCAAATTATTGGGGCGCAGACGGTCTTGGTCTGACCAGTTTATAAAACCATGAATAAGATCATAGTGTTTATAAATAAGTTTTTTGGTCAGAGCCATTGGCTGAACTACGTCGATGAAATCAGGCGTTTCATCAAGATCATAACGTGTTGCCTCGCCGATTTGCATATCAACGATAATCGAGCCTACTACTTTGTCTCCGCTCCAACCGATTTGGTTGTCGATTTGTGCAAAGACATTGTAAGGACGACCATTGCCATCGATTTGGATGCCGGTATCTTTTATCTTGCTCGTAAAGCCGGAATAACGCACATGACGACGTAATTCGTGACTGAAATAAGCAGATTGGAGATATCTCATCTCAAGAGGCTGACCGTTGACAGCGGTTACCAGATGCACCAGATTCTCGTTAGTGGCACTTACAATAATGTACGCCGGGGAGCTTCCACCTGTCTGCCTCCATTTGAAGAAACCTTTGAACTCCAGCGGGGCGACATAGATAAAATCATCTTCAAAAGAAAGATGATAATTTTTGCCCAACCCGTCGGTGATGTCAAAGCTACCTGTTATGGACTGGAGCGATAATTCGCCAATCTTATACTGCGAGCCAAAGGCCGGGATCTGTCCCATGACAGCCTCAGCTAGGACTCTGGCAACATCGGGAGACACGGTGCGCATTTTCTCCAGCGACACCGGTGATATGCCCTCGTTGAACAACGAGTCTTGATTGATGCGGATATCATCTTGCGATGTTATCATGGCATAATCATCGTTGCTCATCTCAAGCAAGGTGCGGTGTTTCTCGGTGTTTACCCAGCGACCGGAGCAGATGCTCGTGATGATCATGGCAATGATCAGAAGCAAATACGGCGGTAAGCGCCAGAGAAACTAAAATACACGTTCCCATCTTTTTTGTTTTTCGCTTTTTTGTTTATGAGGCGCGCGGGTCCTTAACCCTCCTTGTTTTTAATAATAAAAAATTTGTAATATTTGTTTGATGGAAAGAATATAGTATATTTTGTCTATTTGGTCAGTATGATATTTGCACATTATTTTTTTGATAATGCGGGACACCTCAGGAGATGGTTATGTTGTTTTATGCTTTTTTGCGGCGTTTGGTTATTTTCTTAGCAATAGCTTTTATCCTGCCGCGCAAGTTTAGGGTGTTTTGAATTTGACGCTTCTTCTTATCTTCTTTAACTTTTAGAACGTCCAAGTCTCGCTCCTTGGCAAGTTTGTCAAGAATGGTCTTAACTACGTGATCAAGCTCGGAATTTTCACGATAATCCGCCGGAAGCGCAAAATTAACACGGTTGTCCATCAATAATTTGAGTGCGGTTTTGCGATGTTTGCTCTTGGGACGATAAACCGCGATAGCATTACCGCCGCGTTCTTTGATGATTTTCATGGAGGGGATATCGGTCATTCCGTCGCCAAAATAAATCATCCGGCGGTGCGGTATGGGGCGTTCTTCATCGGGCATATATTCGTTAACGGCCCGATCCTCGGTTTTGCTTAAGCCTTTGTTAATCTTGGCAATATATTGCGTCTTGGTTGAATAATTTACCACCCGCGCCGGCCAAATCGGAGTACCGTCGTTGCCATAGACGTAGGAGCACCCAAAAACGTCTTTGAAATGTTTGCGAATTGAGGTACCGGCGATGATGCCCTCGATACCGGCAGAAATTATATAGTGCTCGATTTCCAAATCAAGCTTGCGGCCATATTCATTAATTCTATCAAACCACTGCTCAACTCCTTCAAAATATTTGATATTTTTGCCGCATTCGGCCAAAAATTCTTTGGTCAGCGGAATATTGCGCTCTTTGGCGATATATTGGATATAATACATTGAGCCGGTGATTTGATCGGCTCCGTGCTGACGAGACCAAGCGTTGGCCTTTTCCCAAAAATGGTCGGGCTTGTCGCCAAGTGCCGGAATCAAAATATAATCTTGCATATAGGTGGTGCTTAGAGTCTCGTCAAAGTCATAAATAAATGCTATTTTGGTTAATTTTTTTGCCATTTTTTATATATCTCCGCTTGCTTTTTGGAATTTATCATTATAAAACAGTAGAAGTTAATTTTTAATTTATAAAATGAATGAGGGTAAGATGGCTGCAACTTCTATGGACCAATTGGTGTCGCTTTGTAAACGCAGAGGGTTTATTTTTCAAAATGCCGATATTTACGGCGGTTTGCAAGGGGTGTATGATTATGGTCCGCTGGGGGTGGAATTAAAAAATAATCTTAAAGCCGCTTGGTGGCGAGCTATGGTCTATGAGCGCGATGATGTTGAAGGGTTAGATGCGGCGATTTTGACCAATCAAAAGGTATTACACTACTCCGGGCATGAGGATACGTTTTCTGACCCGATGACCGATTGCAAAAAGTGCAAGGGGCGGTTTAGGGCTGATCATATCAAAGACGGCAAATGCCCCAACTGCGGCTCAACCGATTTGACCGAGCCAAGGCCTTTTAATCTGATGTTTAAGACTTCTATTGGGCCGGTTGATGATGGTTCGTCGTTTGGCTATTTGCGCCCGGAGACGGCACAAGCAATCTTTACGCAATTTAAAAACGTGGTTGATGCAACCTCACGCAAGCTGCCGTTTGGGATTGCGCAAATTGGAAAATCTTTTAGAAACGAGATTACTCCTCGCAACTTTATCTTTAGGGTGCGAGAATTTGAGCAGGCCGAATTAGAATATTTTGTGATGCCGGGCGAAGATGAAAAGTGGCATGAGATTTGGAAAGAAGAGCGTATCAAATGGTGGGAAGAGCAAGGTCTTAAACGCGAGAATATCAATATTTATACCACACCAAAACAAGATTTGGCGCATTATGCCAAGGCGTGTTATGATATTGAATATCAGTTTCCGCATGGAATGGAAGAGCTGGAGGGAATTGCCAATCGTACCGATTATGATTTGGGCAACCACACCAAAGCGCAAGAGGAAATGAACCTGACCTCGAAATGCCACGAAAACAAAGAATCAACCCAAAAGCTTTGTATCTTAACCGATGATAACAAATGGGTGGTTCCGTTTGTGATTGAGCCGTCGATGGGGGTTGACAGAGGTGTGTTGGCGGTGATGACCGAGGCCTATACCGAGGAAGATTTGGGCCAGGGCAACAGCCGCATTGTCCTGAAACTGAAAAAACATCTGGCGCCAATTAAGGTGGCGGTTATTCCGTTAAAGAAAAACAACGAGCAGATTATGGGCAAATGCCATGAAATTAAACAAAATTTGCTTAAACTCGGTATTGGACGCGTGGCGCTTGAAAATACCGGAAACATCGGCAAGGCTTATCGCCGGCATGATGAGATTGGAACGCCGTTGTGTTTGACGGTGGATTTTGAGACAATTGAAAACAAGCCGGAGACGGTTACGGTCAGAGACAGAGATACGATGGAGCAGATAAGAGTTAATACCGCCGATTTGAAAGACTACCTAAGAAACTATTTTAATGAATAAAATTGATGAAGGCGCTTTGAGATTGAAGCGCCTTTTTAGTAGAACAGACTTAAAATACTTTTAGCCGATATTGAGGCAAGCGAAAGGGAGTTAATCGCCAGTTGTTGGCGGGTCTGGAGCGAGAGATATTGGGCTGAGGCCTCGTTCATATCGGCAAGCGTCAAATCATCAGCCCCGGTCTCCAGAACATCGGTTAAAGCCTCGGTAAAGTTAATCCTGGTGGTGATGATGGAATATTGGTTGCCCAGCTCCTCGGCCAAAGAGCGCAAAGTGGTGATAGAGGCGTTGAGCTGATTGATGGCCTCTTCAATATCGCCTTGGGTTTGCCACAAAGCCTCGTTGATATTAAGCGCCTTGCTGGTGATATCTTGCCCCAAGACATTAAAGACGTGAGTTCGGTTTTCATCAAACACCACCTTGAGGTTGCCGCCTTTGAGCAAATTGATACCTTGATAAGAGCAATCGGATAATAACTTGTCATATTCTTTGAGCGCGGTGTTAAACTGATTTTGATAGGCCAAAAGATTTTGGCTGTTGCTGTCTTTTTCATCATCTGCGCTGTCAGCCTCAATGCTGGTCGGCAAAACCCAAGCCGAGGTCTCGGCAATGCCTTGGATAGTAATGGATATTAACTTTGTCATTTAGATTAATCTCTGCCTGATTACCTGCCACTATTGCAGCTTTTACTGAGCTAGAATCAGCAAAATCGGC
>CALXUO010000035.1 GCA_944391695.1 uncultured Alphaproteobacteria bacterium | reverse complement strand
AATACCAAACTAATCGTGTCTCGCGGTGCTGGGACATGGGGGCCTCAGATGCGCTTGTTTGCTCCTTCTGACATCGTTATTATAAATTTGTTAAAAAAATAAAAATTAGCCCCTTGATTTAAATGCCCCCTACCTCCTATATTATAGGTATAAAACGGAGGCATTGAGATTATGGATTTTGAAAAACTTACAGCTAAATCAAAAGAAGTTATTGAGGCAGTGGTCAATCTGGCGGCAGCAAATAAAAACCAGTACATCACGCCTTTACATTTGTTAAAAGTACTGCTTGACGGTAAATATGAAATCATTGCCACTTTAATTGCAAAATCTGGCGGCGATATTAATTTAATCCGCAATAAAACCGACACCGCTTTCGAAAAACTGCCAAAAGTTGGTGGAAATGGTGTGCAGACATTGATGAATCAGGAATTTACTTCTGTAATAATGGAGGCAGAAAATATAACTGCCAAAGCCAATGATAAATTTGTTACCATAGAACGTTTGCTGCAGGCTTTGAGCATAACTGCCGGTAATGATGCTTATAATATCTTAAAATCTTCAGGAGTTGTGCCAGAAAAGTTAAATCAGGCAATTAATGACTATCGCAAAGGCAGACTTGCTGATTCCGAAACCAGCGAAGACAACTTTGAGGCATTGAAAAAATTTACCATTGACATTACAGCCAAAGCCAAAGAAGGAAAGCTTGATCCGGTTATTGGCCGTGAGCAAGAAATCAGGCGGGCCGTCCAGGTATTATCGCGCAGAACCAAAAATAATCCTTTGTTGATTGGCGAGCCTGGTGTCGGTAAAACGGCAATTGTCGAGGGTTTGGCAATTAGAATCGTTAACAATGACGTACCGGAAAGCCTTATCGGCAAACGATTGCTGGCTCTTGACTTGGGAGCTTTGATTGCCGGCGCCAAATTCCGTGGCGAGTTTGAAGAAAGACTTAAAGCCGTTTTGAAAGATATTGAGGCCTCAGAAGGTGAAATCATCCTGTTTATTGATGAAATGCATACCTTAGTGGGTGCCGGTGCAACCGAAGGGGCTATGGATGCTTCCAATCTATTAAAGCCGGCTTTGGCTCGAGGTGAGTTACATTGTATGGGCGCAACTACACTTAATGAGTATAAAAAATATGTTGAAAAAGATGCTGCTCTGGCACGCCGTTTCCAAGAAATTTATGTGGCTGAACCAACGGTTGAAGACACCATATCTATCCTGCGCGGAATTAAAGAAAAGTTTGAACTGCATCACGGGGTTAGAATATCCGATAATGCTTTAATTGCCGCAGCAACCTTGTCTAATCGTTATATTACCGACCGCTTTTTGCCGGACAAAGCTATCGACTTAATGGACGAGGCTTCAAGTGCGCTGAGGATGGCTATTGATTCAAAGCCTGAGGAATTGGATGAATTAGATCGACGGATTTTACAACTTAAGATTGAGCGTGAAGCTCTAAAACGTGAAACCGATGCCAAATCTAAAGAACGCTTGGAACTGATTAATTTTGAAATTGAGGGGCTAGAGAAAAAAGCCAAAGGCTTGGAAGATAAATGGCATGAAGACAAGCAAGGCCTGGCTGACTTTACCGTTTTGAAAGACAAGCTTGACAAAGCCAAAATTGAGGCCGAAATTGCCAAACGTGAAGGAAAATTTGAAAAAGCCGGCGAGCTGCAATATGCCATTATACCTGAACTTGAAAAACAAATTAATGCGGCTGAAAAAAAGGTGGAGGCTAAACGCAATACTTTTACCGAAACCGTAACGGAAGAAGATATTGCTCATGTGGTTTCTAAACGCACCGGAATTCCGGTTGATAAAATGTTGGAAGGTGAAAAAGAAAAGCTTTTGCATATGGAAGAATTTTTGAGCCACCGGGTTATTGGCCAGAAAGAAGCCATATCTGCTGTATCTAATGCCATTCGCCGCTCCAGAGCCGGAATATCCGATGCCAACCAGCCCATTGGTTCTTTCTTGTTCTTAGGCCCTACAGGTGTCGGCAAGACTGAGCTGAGCAAAGCTGTGGCCGAATTTTTGTTCAATGATGAAAGAGCTATTCTTAGGGTTGATATGTCGGAATATATGGAAAAGCACGCCGTGGCACGCTTAATCGGCTCGCCTCCGGGGTATGTCGGTTATGAAGAAGGCGGATTTTTGACCGAGGCGGTACGCCGCAGACCATATCAGGTTATTTTGTTTGACGAGGTGGAAAAAGCTCATCCTGATGTATTTAACGTGCTTCTTCAGGTGCTTGATGACGGGCGTTTGACTGATGGCAAAGGACGCACGGTTGATTTTAAGAACACGCTTATTATCATGACATCAAACTTGGGCTCGGAAATCTTGAGCAATGCTACCGGTGCCGATGACGGCAAAAAAATCAGAGCTCAGGTGATGGATATTGTCAAAGCATCATTCAGGCCGGAGTTTATTAACCGAATTGATGAAATAACCATATTCCATAAACTGGATAAAAATAACATCAAAGATATTGCCAAAATTCAAATTGCCAATATCGAAAAGCGCTTGAGCCCACGCAACATTAAACTTAATGTTCATGACACGGCGTTTGTGTGGATTGTAAATAACGGATATGATCCTGTATACGGCGCGCGGCCGTTGAAGAGATTGCTTAAAAACAACATTGAAAACAAGCTGGCCATCAAAATACTTAATGGCGAAATCGGAGATAATGATACTGCCGATATTATCGTCCTTAACGGTGGTTTGGAAATCGTCAAGGGAAAAGAACGTAAATAATAAAACAGCCTCCTAATAAAGGAGGCTGTTTTATTGACTTAAAGATTGGCTATACGTGCTAACGCTGCTTCAACCTTAGCTTTGTTTGCCAAAGCTTCTTTTTGTCTCCGCTTTTCTTCCTCAACAACCTTTGCCGGTGCTCGCTCAACAAAGCTTGTATTGGATAGCTTGGCGGCATAACTGGCTAAGTTTTTATCCAACTGAACCAATTCTTTTTGTAATCTTTCGCGTTCGGCAGCAAAGTCCACAACTCCTTTGAGCGGAATTAATATTGTTAGACTGCCGCTTACGGTTTGGACCATATCCGAAGATGCAACACCGGACAAAGCTTCTATATTTTCAAGTCTGGCTAAGGAGCAGATGATATTGGCAAAATCTTTTATATGCAAAAGCTCGGTTGCCGAAGCATCTTTAACATATGCTTTTAACTTGGCTCCGGCTGGCAAATTCATCTCGGCACGTAAAGAACGAATCGATGATATTATATCAATAACCATATCCAAAGCCTGTGCCGATTGGTCATCAACAACCTCGTTTTGCGGCCAGGCGTGTTTAATCAGTTTATCATCGCGCGAGGCCAAATTATCCCAAAGCTCGGTTGTAATAAACGGCATAAACGGATGTAAAATTACCAATATTCTATCCATTACCCAGGCAAAGGTTGCTTTGGTTTCTTGTTTGGCTGTTTCATCATCGCCATATAGAATCGGTTTTATCATCTCGATATACCAGTCGCAGAATGTTCCCCAAACAAATTGGTAAACACTGTTGGCGGCATCAGAAAAGCGAAAAGAATCCAAATTGCGGGTAACCTCGGAGCTTGCCTCTTTGGCTTTGGCTATGATCCACTTATTAACTGCTTGCTTAACCGAATCGATGGCAAAATCTTTAACTGATCTGGCTTCGTTCATCTCACCAAAACGGGCGGCATTCCACAGTTTGGTGGCAAAATTGCGGTATCCGGCAATGCGGCTTTCGCTCATGTTGATGTCGCGACCTTGAGTCTCCATTGCGGCCATAAAGAAACGCAGAGCATCGGCACCGTATTTTTCAATCGTTTCCATCGGATCAACCGTGTTACCTTTGGATTTTGACATTTTGCGTCCTTGTTCGTCCCTTACCAAACCATGAATATAGGCTTTTCTAAACGGAACATCTTTCATGGCATACAGGCTCATCATCATCATGCGGGCCAACCAGAAAAAGATGATGTCAAAACCGGTTACCAAAACAGAGGTCGGATAAAATGTTTTTAAATATTCGCTGTTTTCATCCGGCCAGCCGAGGGTTGAAAATGCCCAAAGACCTGATGAAAACCATGTGTCCAACACATCGGTTTCTCTGGTCAGTTCAACATGGCGACCAAAATGTTTGTCGGCTGCGACTTGAGCTTCATCTTCGGTTTCTTCACAAAAAATCGTGCCATCCTCGGCATACCAAATCGGCATTTGATGTCCCCACCATAATTGACGCGAAATACACCATGGTTGAATATTGCGCATCCACTCAAAATAGGTCTTTTCATACGATTTTGGTACAAATTCCATTTTGCCGTCTTCAACAACGCTGATAGCATCTTTAGCTAATTTTGGAGTATCAACAAACCATTGATCGGTCATCATCGGTTCAATTACTACACCAGAACGGTCGCCATAAGGAATTACCATCGGGTGATCTTCTATCTTTTCCATCAGGCCCAGTTCTTCTAATTTTTCAATAGTCTTTTGACGAGCCGTTTGGGTGTCAAGTCCTGCAAATGGAGTATTGTCATTTAAGGTGGCATCAGGATTTAGGATGTTAATTAATGGCAGATTATGACGCCGTCCAACCTCAAAATCGTTAAAGTCATGAGCCGGAGTTATTTTAACCGCGCCGGTTCCTTTCTCGGGATCGGCATGATCATCGGCAATAATCGGAATTGGGCGATTAACAATCGGCAAAACAGCATTCTTGCCAATCAGATGTTTTAGTTTTTCATTGTCTTTGGAGACAGCAACTGCCGTATCGCCAAACATGGTCTCGGGACGGGTGGTGGCAATGTGAATATATTCGCCCTCTTCTCCTTCTATCGGGTATTTGTAATAATACATTTTGCCGACAGTTTCCTTTTGGATAACCTCCAAATCAGAAATTGCAGTCATAAATTTGGAATCCCAGTTAACCAGTTTTTTGGCTTTGTAAATAAGACCATCTTTGTACATCTTTACAAAAATTTTGCGAACCGCAGCTGATAAGCCCTCGTCCATGGTAAAACGCTCTCTCGACCAATCGCATGATGCGCCCAAGCGACGAAGTTGCTTACATATCGTGCCGCCGGATTGTTTGCGCCATTGCCAAACGGTATCTATAAATTTTTCACGGCCCAAATCATGGCGGGACATTCCTTCTTTGGCTAAATTACGCTCAACTACCATTTGGGTTGCTATACCGGCATGATCCGTTCCTGGTTGCCACAAAACTTTTTTGCCAAGCATGCGGTTATATCTTATCAAAATATCTTGCAGAGTGTCGTCAAGAGCATGTCCCATATGCAAAACACCGGTTACATTAGGTGGCGGAATAACAATACAAAAAGCATCCTTATCTGATTTCATATCAGGCTTGAAATCGCCGTCAGTTTCCCATTTTTCATAAATATTTTCTTCAAAATCCTTGGGATTATAGTTTTTATCCAACATTTTCTTTTCCTATTCTATTGTTATAGCTAAAAAATGAACAAAATGCCCTCAAATTATTTGGGGGCATGAAAACACAGGTCAGCTCAGGCCTTAAAGCTTTAAGAACCAACCTTTGCAATCACTCGTTCAATCTCTTGTTTAACAACCTTTTCCACCAAACCTGGCAGATTGCTGTTTATCCATTCTTTGGTCTGACGGATAATCTCGGCCTCGGCAAAAGTTTTGAAATCGGCTCCGTCATTCCATTGTTTGCTTATCTCTTGGCCAATAACTTTGGTTATGGCGGAAAGGACAAATTCTTCCAAAGTTGTGGAAGTATTGCCCGGAGCAGTAATTGTTGCCACCACAGGTTCAACCACGGGCTGTGGCTTTTCGATGATACCACCGTGCGAAAACATTTTGGCAAAGTTGCTGATGATATTGGCTGAGGCATCAACCGCTTCTGTGTCCGGTGTTTCTGGTTCGGCTTCAACAGATGGGGATGTTTCAGAAATATCATTTTGCAGATTGGGCATGGTGGTTTCTTCAACCTCGGGCAAGACTATATCTTCTTGCGGAGCCGCCTCAACCTCGGGCAAGACTATATCTTCTTGCGGGGCCGCCTCAACCTCGGGCAAGACTACCTCTTCTTGCGGTGCAGCCTCAACCTGTATGTCGCCTTGCGGATGTTCACTATCATCAAAAAAAGAATCAGCCTCAAAATCTTCACTACCTATGTCCAATCCTTTAATCGACAAGTTGATATCTTCTGTGGAATCTTGCGGTTTGCTACCGGGTGCGTAAAAAAAAGGATTGTCGTCCGTTGTCGAAATATCAACGCTATCCAATGGATCTGCAGCTTTTTCATTGATTACTTCCGAAACCAAATCTGCGGTTTCGCCGTCATTTGAGATTAACGTATCATCTTTTTTTTCCTCAATACGCATATCGGGGGAAAGCTCAAGAATGTCTCCCCCTTCAGAAGATGAGTTAATAACATCGCTTACAATATCAACATCGCTGTTGTCAGTCATTGCTGCGGTTGAGTGTTTTTTTTCATCTTCTTCCAAAATATTTTTTATCGAAGAAAGTATATCTTCCATCTCGGTATTTTGATTATCTTCAGCCATTGCTACAGACTTCCATGTTGTTTAATATTGTAAATATGCTAATTAAAAAATATTCTTTGCGCAAGCTAATTATAGATTAATCCAACGCCAGCCATTTGTCTTTTGTTTCATGATAATACTTGTCGGCATCATAGATCTCAACATCAAGTTTTAGGTCTTTGGCGGTTAATTTGCCCATGGTGGCCAAAAGATTCATCGCCGAAACATAGTAAGTACGGCGAGCTTTGACATCATTTACCTTGGAAGTTAACAACTCTTGATAGGCATCCAAAACATCCAAAATAGTGCGGTTGCCCAAAGCCTCTTCTTTTTGAACACCTTCCAAAGCAATGGCATTGGCTTTAATCTGCTCCTCAAGCGCTTTTAATTGCGACTCATTTGACTTCATGGTCTCCCAGTTGCTCTGAACCGATGACTTAACAGCGCGCTTGGCCTCCAAAACATTTTCCTGGGCTTGCCATTTTAGGTATTTGCTTTGGCGAATCTTGGCCCGGGTTGCTCCTCCTTCATAAAGAGGGATACTCAAATTTACACCCCACTCGGCATTGTCGGTAGTGGTATCAATACTTGCCTGCTCAGCCTTGGTGCGACCAACCGTTCCCTCAAGGCTTACAACCGGAAATAATGCTCCGGTGTTGGCATAAACTTCATAGCCTCTGGCAGCATAAATATGCTTGGCTTGTTTGATGGTGTAGCTGTTGTTTAAGGCTGCATTCAAAGCATCGTCATAAGTTGAGGGCAAGAAACTTTTCATGTCAACCGGCTCGGATAAGTTTGACGGCTCGGAACCAATCAATTTGATGTAGGTGGCAATTGATGATTCAAGAGTACCCTCAGAGGCTATACGATCGGCAATGGCCTGAGAATGACGCGCTCTGGCCTGGGATACGTCGGTGCGGGTAACCTCTCCTACTTTGAAACGTTCTAATGTTTCATCCAATTTCTTTTTTAACAGCTCTTCATTGTTTTTTTGCAAATCAACAATCGCTTGGTTTTGCAAAACATCCAAATATGCCGTTGCGGCCTGCAGTAAAACACTCTGCTCAACATTGGAAAGATTATTCTGCTCGGCCTTGACCGTTCTGTCTGCTGCTTTGACAGAATTTACCGTTGAAAAGCCGCTAAAAACCGGCTGCGACACATTGGCCGAACCAAACAACGAATTATAACCTCCGTCGGTGCCAACGCCTTTTTTGATGTCATTATTGCCATCGACATAACCGCCATCCAAACTTATGTTGGGACGATAGCCTGATTTGGCCAAGGCAACATTTTCATCAACCGAGCGCAAGTAGGCTCTTTCGGCCTGCAAAGTCGGATTGGAATTGTAGGTTTGGCTTAAGACCTCGAAAATATCTTCGGCTGAAGCCGGCTTAACTAAACATAACGCAGTTGTAACCAATAACCCTTTTAATAGTGCTTTTTTCATTTTCTTTCCTTAAAATTTATCTCAGAATCTTGTGTTTGACATTACAGCATTTGTTTCAAAATTACAAATATTTATTAAAAATTTTATTAAGTTTTTAACAACATTAAACTAAAAAACACAAGTTTTATTAACTATATCTCAAACAATTGAATATAATCTTGGGATAATTAGGTATTTATGGTAGGGAGTGTGAGTTAATGAATAAAAAATCCGTCATTATTAATGAAATTGACAAGGCTAGATTAAAATTTTCGATTGAACATTATATTCAATATTTTATCGGCAAACGTGTATGCGAAATTACCAAAGACGAGGCTTTGGAGGCTATTTCTTTGGCGGTGAGAGAATTTGCCATGGATAAAATGTATCAAACCATTGCCAGGTACAATAAATGCAACTCAAAAAGAGTTTACTATTTGTCAATTGAATATTTAATCGGACGCTTGCTTGCCAACAACTTATACTCTCTCGGATTGTTTGATATCTTAAAAAGTATCAAAATTGACGAATTTCCGGATATGAGCCTGGAGGAAATTTTTGATGCCGAATACGATCCAGCTCTTGGCAACGGCGGATTGGGCAGACTGGCAGCTTGCTACCTTGATTCTATGGCATCGCTTGGAATCGCCGGTTTCGGATATGGAATAAACTATCAGTTTGGGTTGTTTAAACAAAAGTTCGAAAACGGATATCAGATAGAGCAAGCCGATACTTGGAAAGGTGAAAACTCTCCTTGGCAGTTTGTAAGAAACGATAGAACAGTCAAAATTCCTATCTACGGCAATGTTGAGGTTTTGGACAACCCCGACGGATCTAAAGAATTTTTATGGATGAACACCAAAACAATCTACGGTGTGCCGTTTGATTTTCCGATTGTCGGATATAACAGCAAATCGGTTAACTATTTGCGTCTGTTCTCGGCTAAAACCGACGATGAGCTTGATATCAACATCTTTAACGAGGGTGGATATATCGAAGCTATGAAGGAAAAAATTGAAACTGAAACCATTTCTAAAGTTTTGTATCCGTCTGATGCGGTCGAATCCGGAAAAGAGCTGCGGCTTAAACAACAATACTTCTTTGTTTCTTGCGCCATCCAGGATATCGTTCGTCGTTTCTTGGAAAAAAGTAATGACTTTAAGCAAATGCCTGACAAAGTGGTAATTCAGCTTAATGATACTCATCCGGCAATCGCCATTGTTGAACTAATGCGAATCCTTATTGATTTGCATGGTCAAGAATGGGACGATGCCTGGGAAATAACCACCAAGTGTTTTGCTTATACCAATCATACCTTACTGCCTGAGGCCTTGGAAACATGGCCGGCAAGAATTTTGGGACGTATGCTGCCCAGACATTTGCAGATTATTTATGAAATTAATCGCCGCTTTATGGAATTTGCTCGTTCAAAATTCGGCGAAAACGAGGCTAAACTCAGCAAAGTGTCCATTGTTTCGGGAACAGGCGATAATCAAATTATTCGGATGGCCAATTTGTCAATTGTCGGCTCGTTCTCGGTCAACGGCGTTGCCGAAATTCACTCAAACCTGATTAAGAATAAATTGGTGCCGGAGTTTTATGAACTTTGGCCGGAGAAATTTACCAATGTTACCAACGGTATTACACCTCGTAGATGGCTGTTGCACGCAAACTCTAGCCTGGCGTCATTGATAAGCTCTAAAATCGGCGATGATTGGATTGTCAATTTGGAGGAATTGAAGGGTATTGAAGATTTTGCCGAAGACAAAAAATTTGTTGAAGAATTTAGCAAAATTAAGCTGGCAAACAAAAAGCGTTTGAGCAAAATTATTCACAAATCTTGCGGTATTTGGGTTGATCCATACAGCATGTTTGTGGTTCATGCCAAACGCATACACGAATATAAACGCCAACTGATGACAATTTTGCAAGTTATCGGCGATTATTTGGATATCATTAAAGACAACAAAAAACCGGCAGTGGCCAAAACCTATATCTTTGCCGGCAAAGCCGCTCCGTCTTATAATTTTGCCAAATTAATCATTAAGCTGATTAACAATGTGGCCGATGTGGTTAATAATGACCCCAAAGTTAATGATATGCTTAAAGTGGTGTTTATGCCGGACTATAAAGTTTCTTTGGCAGAGGTTTTAATTCCGGCAGCGGATTTGAGCATCCAATCGTCAACCGCCGGATTTGAGGCCTCGGGTACGGGTAATATGAAATTTGCCCTTAACGGAGCTTTGACATTGGGCACGCTTGACGGAGCAAATATCGAAATACGGCAGGAAGTCGGTGAAGAAAACTTCTATCTCTTTGGTTTGACCGAGCAAGAAGTTCAGTCAAAACGCAAAAACTACAATCCGCGCGAAATTTATGAGAAAAACAATTATATTAAACGTATTCTCAATACGGTTAACTCCAATATGTTTTGCGAAAAAGACTATGTCTTGCTGTTTAAGCCGATATTTGAAGAATTGCTCAACCGCGATTATTACTTTGTATTGGCTGATTTGGAGGCCTTTGATAAGAAGATGGAAGAGGCCGAAAAAGACTTTACCAACCAAGCTTTGTGGAATAAAAAAGCTATTCTTAACGTGGCAAGGGTGGGTAAATTCTCGTCGGATCGTTCTATCAGCGAATATGCAGAAAAGATTTGGAATATCAAACCGTGCTAAATTAGGCAACCTTATAGACACTAAAAAACCCCGAAAATTGCTATCGCAATCTTCGGGACTTTTTTACTGTCCAACTTTCGGGGGACAGTTCAAATTTCGGGGTTTTTTATTGCCTAGCGGCTAAAACCTCGGCCGATATTTATCGGCTTGTTGTTACCGGTATTGTTGCCTCTTTGGTTGTTGTCCCTATCCCTTGGGTTGTTGTCCCTGGGGTTGTTGACCCTGGAGTTGTTTATGTTATTATTTGCTTGATTTCCTTTATCAATATAATAATCAACTTTGGCTGGAACTATTTCCGGACGCAAATCAACACCAAACCCTTTCATATGTGTTAAAGTTTTATTTAAAGCTTTTTCGTAGGCACTTCTTACTCCATTGACCGCAGATTTGGTTTTGGCGTTCTCTGTCTCACCGGATTTTGAAAGCTTTTGCATATTATCTGCAACTAAACTTTCTACTTTGGGGCGTTCTGCTTTCATATATTGACTAAGGGTACTCTTCAAAAGTGCTTCATTATCGCCAAGCGGATTATAGAGTTTGCCGTTAAGTTTGCCGGCTTCAATATCTCTAATAATTTTATCCATGGCGGCAATGACTGTAACTTGATCCACACTATCCCATTGTTTGCCTTCAAGTTTACCATCCACACCGTCTTGAATATAATCTTGCAGTTTTTCAAGATAATCAGCTGAGAACATTTGGAAACGCGCTTGCTGCTTTACTTTGCCGGCAGAAGTATTTAAAGAAGCATCTTTATTCCAAGACATATATTTATCCAACTGATCGGACAAACGCATCAGATACTCGGTCTTTTGTTTGGGGGTTGCACCTGATTCTTTGGGCAATTCCTCCAATATACTTTCTAGATCTGGGGCACCGATATTGCAACCTTTGCCGTTCTTGGAATCTTTGAGGTAGGGAACCATCATGGTTTTAATGGAGGCTTTCATAAATGCCCCTTGAACCTGCTTGCCGCCTGATTTGTCAATCGGCGGAATAATAAAATATTTACAACCAATAGCTTTTAACGAATCCAGCGCCAAGCGGGCATGATCAGCCTCAAATTTTTTGTTTGGATCCATATACAACTGGGCCCGTGGCGGATGTGAGGCAATAAGCTTAACCGCAAATTGCTTGGTATGCTTACGGTGGCCATCTTTATCTACTTGTCCGTCGTCCAGACGATCGTTTTCATTAGCGTAAACACTGATAATAGTGGAGTTCCAACCCCTTTTAATATTGGTACATCCGCCTTCCGGAAAAAATCCCATTTTACCAATGGCTACTTTACAGGCCTTTTCCATCTTGGAGATGTTGGGGTTTACTTCCGATGTATCAGGCAAAAACTGACTAAACTGACCGTTGTAGGGCGGCTCATCGGTAGCATCTAAAGGCTCAATTACAGGTTCAAGATTGCTAAACTCTTCATCCGATACATCCAGCCCTTGAGATGACGGAGAGGCCTCTAGCTCTCTGGTGGCTAACATATCGGTTTCTTGTGCCAACTGCTCGGCCGCGGTGCCAAGCTCCTGACCTTTTTCGTCAATAACCTTGAGATCTTTAAGTTTTAGAGCATCATCAATCTCAATCCCGTTGAAAAAGCAATATTCGGCCAAAGCTTTTATCTGTTCTTGTGTCAGATTTTGCGTGCAATGAGCAAGGCCGATGGTATTGTCTATTATGGTGATGTCCAAGCCGCTGTTTTGTAAGTTTAGGACCGAATGGCAAACGTGGCCGTCTTTGTCCAGATTAAAGCGATGCTCGTTTATAATATTGCCGTCTTTATCTTCACGCGGGGCAAAAGTTCCTTCTCGCTGCGAGATAAAATCTTGATAAACCCGGTTAAACTCATCAATCTTGCCACTATCTTGGCATTGATTATGAAACTTGAGCAGATTGATGAGGACCTTTGAAGGAGTATCGCTTAGGGCCTGAATATCTTGCGACCAATTAACGGCTTTTTCTTCTGTTTGGATGCATCGCTCAAGGGCTTTAATGGCATCGGCATACTTTAATTCGAGCTCTCTAATCTCTCTTTCTTTATCGGCCTGGGTGTACTCATCCGTAAATTCTTTTTCTTCTATTTGCGCTAATTGTCGGCAATAGTCAAAATGGTCATCTTGATGATTTTTGTCAAAATTATCTAGGGCCGAAAAATAATCTTTTACATCTTGAATACCGCCTTTGATTTCATTGCCTTTTTCATCTTTGCCTAAAGCATAGTTTGAAGCTATGCTAAAATTTTTGCTCTTTATGGCTTTGTTCATCAAAAGCAGTTCTTTATTAAGCAAAGGACGAAGGTTTTCTTCTTGTTTGACGACGTCTTTTTCTGATGACAACCCAAAATTTTGCAATATTTCGGATAACGGAATATTTGTTTTATTTACTTTACGCCGCCGATCGCGCGTCTTTTCGTCTATTTTGACCTTAAATTGATAAAAGTTTTTATTTTCCGCCATAACTTTATCCTTTTTTAGTTCATTATAGTTATACTATAACACATTTGGGCAAAAAAACAAGCTTTTTTGTCTAAAATTGGTTTATTTTTTTGACTTTATTTGAGATTTTAATCCCAAATACTTGATAAATGCTTAAAAAAACAAAGAGGAAGATTTTTTAATCTTCCTCTCCGGAACCCAATCTCTATTATATTGTCAAAAAGCAATTTGAAAAAACTTTCGTTTGCTGTTTGGCAAAACATAAATGTTGCAGAGTTTGAGAACATTTGTGTTCACTCATCTTGGCTAAAGAAAGTTTTTTCAACTATCTTGTGCGACCATCATCATGAACGTCTAGGATATAATCTTTGGCTTAAAATATTTAAACCCCGCCTAAAGTATATAACTAACCCCGCTTTTTGAGAGCGGGGTTAGGTTTAAGCGGCTTATTTTTTCAAAACCACAACACCGGGGAGCTCTTTGCCTTCCATCCACTCAAGGAAAGCACCGCCCGCGGTTGAAATATAAGAAAACTTGTTTTCAACCCCGGCATTGGCCAAAGCCGAGACAGTATCGCCACCGCCGGCAACCGACATCAATTTGCCGGCCTGGGTCAAATCTGCGGCATGCTCGGCAACCTTGTTGGTGGCATTGTCAAACGGTTTCATCTCAAACACGCCCAAAGGTCCGTTCCAAACCAAGGTTTTGCTTTCATCCAACTCGGCATTTATCGCGGCAATGGTCTTCTCGCCGACATCGAGCAAGCTCCACCCCTCGGCCGGAATATGATCCAAGTCAACAGTCTTGTGCTCGGCCATCGGCTTAAACTCTTTGGAGACAACAACATCCAATGGCAAAACAATTTTGCAATTGTTGGCCTTGGCGGTTGCCATAATCTCTTTGGCGGTGTCTATCATATCCATCTGGACCAAAGAATTGGCCTCGTTGACGGTATCGATACCGCTTGCTTTCATAAATGTATGAGCCATACCGCCTGAGATAACCAGTTTGTCAACCTTTTTGACCAAGTTGTTTAACAAATCAAGCTTGGTTGAAACTTTGGAACCGCCGACAATGGCAATCAACGGACGTTTGGGGTCATTCAGGCCTTTGGATAAAGCATTAACCTCTTCTTCCATCAGGCGTCCAAAAGCTGCCGGACGCAATTTGACTGCGGCAACCATAGAGGCATGGTCGCGGTGCGCGGTTGAAAAGGCGTCGGATACATAAACATCTATCGGTTTGACCAGCTCTTTGGCAAAATTTTCGTCGCCTTTCTTTTCTTCTTTGTAAAAACGAAGGTTTTCAAGCAACAAAATCTCGTCTTGTTTCATATTTTTGATGGCTTCTTCAACATGAGGACCAATGCAGTCATCAACAAATACTACATGTTTGCCCAACGATTTTTCCAAGTCTTTGACAATGTGCGACAAAGAATTGGCCATGTCGCCTTTGCCCTCAGGACGGCCCAAGTGCGAGGTTACCACCACCTTGGCACCTTTTCTCATCAACTCTTTGATGGTGGGAACGGTGCGATCAATACGCGCGGTGTTGGTTACTTCAAATTTTTCGTTCATCGGCACATTTAAATCGGCACGCAGCATTACAACTTTGCCGTTCAAATTGCCCAAATCATCTATAGTTTTGTATTGTGTCATTTTTTCACCCTATCAAACAAAAAACAAAACCCCCTTGAGCTTTGATGGCTTAAGAGGGTTTTTATTTCAAAAATTAGCCGTTTACTTTAGCCATGTGAGCTACCAAATCCAAGACTTTGTTTGAATAGCCCCACTCGTTGTCATACCAGCTTACAACTTTAACAAAAGTCGGGGTAAGCTGAATGCCGGCTTTGGCATCAAAAATAGAGGTACGTGCATCACCCAAGAAATCAGACGATACAACCTGATCCTCGGTATAGCCCAAAATACCCTTTAACTCACCCTCAGAAGCCTTTTTCATGGCAGCGCAAATCTCTTCATAAGAGGTTGCCTTTTCCAAGTTGGCAGTTAGGTCAACAACCGAAACATCCAATGTCGGAACACGGAAAGACATACCGGTCAATTTGCCGTTTAATGACGGAATAACCTTGCCGACAGCCTTGGCCGCACCGGTTGAAGACGGAATGATGTTGCCAGCTGCCGCACGACCGCCGCGCCAATCTTTCATTGACGGACCGTCAACAGTCTTTTGAGTGGCGGTGGTGGAGTGAACGGTGGTCATAAGGCCGTCTTTGATACCAAAAGCATCATTCAAAACCTTGGCAATCGGGGCCAAGCAGTTGGTGGTGCAAGAAGCATTGGATACAAACTGGGTGCCTTTAACATAGGAATCGGTATTTACACCGCAAACAAACATCGGAGTATCATCTTTGGACGGAGCCGACATAACAACATATTTGGCACCTGCGTCAATATGGCCTTGGGCTTTTTCTTTGGTCAAGAAAAGACCGGTTGATTCTACAACATATTCGGCGCCAATCTCGCCCCATTTCAAATCAGCAGGGTTTTTCTCGGCTGTAACGCGGATGGCTTTGCCGTTGACAACCAATTTGCCGTCTTTAACCTCAATGCTGCCGTCAAACTGGCCATGCATGGTGTCATAACGCAACATATAGGCCATATACTCAACATCAATCAAATCGTTGATGCCAACAATCTCTATATCATTTCTTTTTTGAGCGGCACGGAAAACCAAACGACCGATACGGCCAAATCCGTTAATACCGACGCGAATTGTCATATTAATCATCCTTTCGAATAAAAGTTTGTGCGGACACCCCCGCACGGGCTTAA
>CALXUO010000034.1 GCA_944391695.1 uncultured Alphaproteobacteria bacterium | reverse complement strand
ATGACAAGTTATTATCCGATTGCTCTTATCAAGGTATCAATTTGCTCAAAGGCGGCAACCTCAAGGTGGTGTTTGATGAAAACCGAACTCACGTCTTTAATATAGCAGGTCAGGATATCACCAGCAAAGCGCTTAATATCAACGAGGCTTTGTGGCAAACTCAAGGTGATATCAACAAGGCAATTGATGAGCTCAACACTTCTATCACCACTTTGCGCTCTTTGGCCGAGGAGCTGGGCAACCAATATTCCATCATCACCACCAGGATTAATTTTACCGAGGCTTTAACCGATGTTCTGGAAACCGGGGCTGATGATTTGACGCTTGCTGACATGAACGAGGCCTCGGCCCAATATCTCTCGCTTCAAACCCGCCAACAACTGGCAATCAATTCCCTCTCGCTCGCCTCAATCTCGGCCCGCAGTATCCTGAGCTTGTTCTACTAAAAACGGCGTATAACAGCACATCTAAAAGCATTTAGTACGGAAGTAAGCAAAATTCATGTACGCTTTAAGTACACTGGAATTTTGCTTATCCTATAAATGCTTTTATTTGCACTATTCTCCACCGTTTTTTTTGGGGGGGAAACGGCGTATAATGGGCAACTAGTACTGAAAACTATAAATATTTGAGGACGGCGAATCCGCCGATTAATAACAGCAAAAATATTACCGACAAAATGCCTAAGTGTTTCTCAATAAAAATCTTCATCGGCGGGCCAAATCTTTTTAACAGCCAGGCAACCAAGAAAAACCGCATGCCGCGCGCCAAAACCGAAGCAATGGTAAATACAAACAAGTCCAGATGAACTACACCGCTGGCAATGGTAATGATTTTGTAGGGAAACGGTGTAATCCCCGCACCAAATACAATCCAAGCGCCATATTCGTGATAGTAGTCTTCAAACTGATGAAACTGTTCAAGCGCATTGTAAAACTCTAAAATCGGTTGGGCAATTAAATCAAAAGCAAAAACCCCAATGTAATAGCCAAAATAACCTCCCAAAACGCTGGCTAAAGTGGCAAGACCTGCAATGCGCCAGGCCTTATTCGGCGTAGCCAAAACCATTGGAATTATCATGACATCAGGCGGAATCGGAAAAAACGAACTCTCGGCAAAGGCTACCAAAAATAAAAAGAACATGGCATTGGGTTTGGCCGAAAGATCAAGCATGATGTCATAGGTCTTTTGAACCAGATGATTAAATTGTTTTAGCATGAGTTATCCTTGACAATGACAATTGTGATGGCCGCAGCTGCAATGCTTGGGCTCGGTCTGTTGGCGGCAAAAAGCCTGAAAAGTATTGGCCAATAACATGGCAACCGTCATCGGGCCGACACCGCCCGGAACCGGAGTGATAAACGAAGCTGTTGCCAAAGCCCCTTCAAAATCGACATCACCGCAGAGTTTGCCCTCAACACGGTTGATGCCGACATCAATTACAATAGCACCTTGTTTTATCCAATCGCCTTTGATCATCCGGGCTTGGCCACAGGCTGCAACTATGATATCTGCCGTTTTTACTATCGTGCTTAGGTCTTGGGTCTTGGAATGAGTTATGCTGACAGTACAGTTTTGGTTTAATAAAAGATTGGCTGTCGGTTTGCCGACGATGTTGGAACGTCCAATAATAACCGCATGTTTGCCCGAAAGCTCAACCCCGGTTGATAATAATAAATGCAAAATTCCCTTGGGCGTGGCTGAGATAAAGGCATCAGGACTATTATAAGCTAAAAGACCGGCATTGTAAGGGCTGAAGCCGTCAACATCTTTGATTGGTGAAATGCGCGAAAGAATTTTTAAGGTATCAAGATGTTGGGGCAAAGGCAGCTGTACAATAATGCCGTTGATGTGATGATTGGCGTTGAGCTCATCTATGACGTTAAGCAAAGCCTGCTCGCCAATGGAAGATGAAAATTCCATAACCTCGCAGCCAATGCCAACCTCGGATGCGGCTTTTTGTTTGTTGCGGACATAGATTTTGCTGGCCTCGTCATCGCCAACCAAAATAACCGCCAATACCGGCATGTCTTCGGATGGAAAATCTGCTATCTTGCGGGCTAGCTCCTGCCGGAATTCGGCCGCAATTGCCTTGCCGTTGATAGGTTGTGCCGTCATTGCTTTGCTCCCAAAACTTTAAGCCGCTCTATAAGAGGCGATATATCTTTGTCATCAGGTATTATAAGGATTTTTTTGTATCTGTCAAGCTCCCCGAAAATGATTTGAAAAGATGATTTGGCCAATTTTAACTTTTTTGCCAGAAAGGTTATAAGTTCACGATTGGCTTGCCCTTTTTCAGGAACAGATATGACATTGACTTTTAGGTATTCTAGCCCGTCGGGAGTGGTGAAAAAACCGGTTGTCTTGCAACAAGAAGAGTTAGGCTGAAGCCTAACTCTTAAAATGATGCCTTGTTTGATGATTTCGAAAAACAAATTATCCGGCCACCAAAATGCGCAGACTTAAAATGAGCCTGCTGATGAAGTATAATACCAAAAGCAATACAAACGGCGAAAAATCAATGCCCGAAAAAACCAGAGGAATTTTCGATTTAATCTTGTCATATACCGGAGTGGTGGCTTTGTCCAAAAGCTCTACCGTTTTGAGAGCATACTTATTGGAGGGTTCGAGAATTTTGAAATGAATAAGCCAAAACAATACAACCTGAACAACTACAATCTTGAAATAGATGTCTACTATCAAACCTAAAATTTCAAGAAAAGGGTCAAAAATAACCATAAAAAATCTCCTTTGATATTATAATTTTTCTAAAAAATATCGCAAATTGCAACGCTTGTCAACGCTATAACTATAAGCTGTTAGAATATTGATGGAACTCGTTGACGCTGAAACCACGCAGCCTGCGGACTTTTTCGGCAGTTGATGAGGTGGTTTGCGCTTGTTGAGTTTTTAGCCATTCTTCTTTGGACATGCCGTTGCGCATGGCGGTTAACATTGCCATCATTTGTTCGTGGTTGAGCTTGGCCGTGTCTATTTTGGCAAGCGCCTGCTCTTTGGTTAGAGTGTCAGGGCGTAGGTGAATGAAACTCTCGCCGATGCCGTGTTCTAGATGTGAGGCATTGCAACCTTTGAGAATGCGTTGCTCGCCAAGCGACATCATCTCCGAGGCAATGGTTGCGCTGGTAATACCGGCAGTAACAGTAACGGCAGCTTGGCGCTCGCGGCGTTCTTTTTCGGCAAAATATTCGTGAGTGTCAGCCTGAGATTTGGTCGATTGCGTGCGCTCGCGCAGACGGCGGAGCTCACTTAGCTTGAAGGTCAGAAATTTTAATTTTTCTTGTGCTTCGGTTTGTTGGCGACAATTTGGGTTTAAAGCCGCTCCGGAATATAAAGTTATAATGCGCTTTATCTCGGTTTCGCGGTCGTCAAGAAATGATATGAATGTGTTGCGCTCCGCAATCTCTTCCTCGGTTGTGCCTCCGGTGTTGATTGCTATCTCTATTTGTTGTTGCCGCTCTACCCAATCATAGTATTCGGCCCGTGGATTTTCTTGAGAATATAGTCGTTGCAGATTCTCGGCAATTAGAAAGTCTACATCAAAAGTATCAACTATTTTGTCGCCAATTTTGACTTTGGAAGAGGTCCGGTTCTCCCTTGCTTGCCACATAACCGGACTCCACATGGATGAAAATTGATTGTAGTTGCCGCTTTGCTTGGAGGACATGTGGTCAATAAGCTCTTGATTGCGGTTTAGATCTTGGGCTTTAATTAAAGCATCGGCTTGAGATTTGAGTGCTTCGGGCGATAGACGATTGAGAGCTGAGTTGATTGCCTCATTTTGTGATTTTGCTTCAGGTGGAAGATAGGTGCGGATAAAAGGACGATGCTCATTTTCAAAATTAAGCTCGGATTTGAAGTCGGCATATCCTTCAAATAACGGGGTGTCCGTAATATCTATGTCTTGTAGGTTGACAATCATGTTTTCCATGGCGGAAACTCCTTTGGTCTGAGTTAAACTTGTTCAAAAATCAGTTTGCCTTGTTCAAGCCAAATTATACGGTCTATGACCCATTGACTGATTTGCTCTATCTTCTCAAGCTCAACCCCCATGGCTTGGCCTAGTTTGCCGATCAAAACAATTTCATGCTCCGATAAATCACCGTCGGAATTGGCCAAAAGACAACATTCTTTTATCAGCTGCAGGGCTGCTTGTCGGTTTTTTATTTTGGAAGCTCGCTGCAGCAATTCTTCATCGGAGAGATTTTGCAAAATAATCTCTGCTTTGTCTTTGGTAATGCCAAAGGCTATGGCCAAATCTTTGACAAAGGATTCTTCCTCGTCTTCAAATTTGTCATCGCTACGCGCTAAGGATGTGAGCGCTTGCAGAAATATAATCTTTTCTTCCTCGGAAAGCGCCGTGATGTAGTTGGTTTGGTTTTCCATGTTGAAATTTGACATCAAAAATCTCCTAAAAATAGTGGCTACTAAGAAACGTTAGCAAAAAAATGCCTAATTTTCAACTAAAATAAGGAAAAAGACAAAAAAAACTTTGAAAAAATCAAAACCTTGTCATAGTATTAAGATAATAGGAGTATGTTTTATAAAAAATATGAAGAAATATTATATCAAGACTTTTGGCTGCCAGATGAATGTCTATGATTCTCACAGAGTGGCCGTTATTTTGGAAAATTTGGGGTTTGAACAGGCGGTTGCGCCTAAATATGCCGATTTGATAATCTTTAATACCTGCCATATCAGAGAAAAAGCTACCGAAAAGTTGTTTTCTGATTTGGGCAGAATTGCAGAGGTTAAACAAGAACGCGCCGATGAAGGGAAAGACACCATTATCGGTGTGATGGGGTGTGTGGTGCAGGCCGAAGATGAACAAATCGCCAAAAGAGCGCCGTTTGTCGATTTTGCTTTTGGCCCTTTGGCTTATTATCGTTTACCAGAAATTTTGGAAAAAGCCGCACGGCGAAAAGGAGAAACGGTTATTGATACTGAGTTTTTGGCCGAATCGAAGTTTGATTTCTTGCCGCAAAACAAAAGCGAGGGAGCTTGCTCTTATTTGGCCATCCAAGAAGGATGTAATAATTTTTGTACCTATTGCGTGGTGCCTTATACCAGAGGAATTGAAACGTCGCGCCCGGTTAGAGATGTGTTGGATGAGGCTAAAAAACTTGTCGATGAGGGAACTTTGGAAATTAATCTCTTGGGCCAGAATGTTAATTCTTATCATGGCGAAGATGAGCAGGGCAAAGAACGTAATTTGGCCTATCTGTTGCGAAAACTTAATAAAATTGATGGATTGAAAAGAATCCGCTATACAACCTCTTATCCGGCAGATGTTGATGATGACTTGATTGCCTGCCATAAGGAAATTAAAAAATTGATGCCTTATTTGCATTTGCCGATACAATCAGGCTCGGATAAAATATTGAAAGCTATGAACAGAAGGCATAATGTGGCACAATATTTGGATGTTATAGACAAATTGAAAGAAGCTAATCCTATAATCGGGTTTTCTTCCGATTTTATTGTCGGGTTTCCGGGTGAGGATGATAAGGATTTTGCCGCAACAATGGATGTGGTTGATAAGGTTAAATTTATTCAAGCTTTCTCTTTTAAGTACTCTAAACGTCCGGGAACGCCCGCGGCCGTGATGGATAATCAGGTTGAGGAAAAGGTGAAAAAAGAAAGACTTGAAATTTTGCAAAATAAGCTGTTTGACTATCAACTTAAATTTAATCAGAGCAGCGTGGGGAAAACAATGGATGTTTTGTTCGAAAATAAAGGTCGCCATGCCGGACAGCTCACAGGGAGAACCCCTTATATGCAAAATTTGTATGCAGATGCTAATAAGGACTTGTTGAATAAAATTTGTCGTGTTAAAGTAAAAGAAGCAACGATGAATTCATTGTCTGGTAAAATCGTAGAGGAATAAAAATATGGCCGAAATATCATTTGAGTTGTTTAATAATAATTTGGTGCAACAGGTTGTGGGAGCGCAAGATACAAATATTAAAATGTTGGAAAAATATTTGAATGTGGAAATTGCTGCATTCGGGAACAATATTACTATTAAGGGTGATAAAGGAGCAATAGAGCAAGCCAAAACGGCGATTGATGTGCTGTATAATAAAGTGAGCCGGGGAATTGAAATCGGAGAACAGGAAGTTAAGGCCGCAATAAGAATGTGCGGTGAAAATATTGATAGTCAAACGGCTCAGGATTTGAGTAATCTGGTGCTTAAAACCAAAAAACGCCATATATACCCCCGCTCGGCAACGCAGGCAGAATATATTCAGACCATGATGCAAAACGAGCTGGTGTTCGGTTTGGGGCCTGCCGGTACGGGTAAAACTTATTTGGCGGTGGCTTTGGCCGTATCTATGATGCTGGAGGGGACAATTGATAAAATCATATTGTCGAGACCGGCGGTTGAGGCTGGTGAAAATCTTGGGTTTTTGCCCGGTGATTTGAAGGAAAAAGTGGATCCTTATTTGCGCCCGCTGTATGATGCTTTGTATGAAATGCTACCCGCCGAACAGGTAGATAAAAAAATAACTTTGGGTGAGATAGAAATTGCTCCTTTAGCTTTTATGCGCGGCCGCACGTTGTCAAACGCTTTTGTTATTTTGGATGAGGCGCAAAATACAACCCCAATGCAGATGAAAATGTTTTTAACCCGTTTGGGCGAAAATTCCAGGATGGTGGTTAATGGCGATTTAAGCCAGGTGGATTTGCCGCACGGCGTTATCTCAGGGCTGAGAGATGCTTTGGATGTGCTGAAAGGAACGCCTAATATTGCCTCAGTCAGATTTACGGCTGAGGATGTCGTGCGCCATGGTTTGGTTGCCAAAATTGTTCAGGCGTATGAGAAAAAAAGCAAAAAAGAGTATGGTGATGAATAATCTGCTCTATATCGTTTCAGATGATGCGAATTGGCCGGAAAATATTGCTGGTTTGGCAAATGTTGTGTTTGATGCCGCAATTGAATATTTGCAAAAAAACAAACTGGGAGAAAAAATAGGTTTCTTAAAACCTGTCGTTGTTAATTTGTGTCTTAGCAATAATCAAAATGTCAGAAAGTTGAATGCCGAATTTAGGGGCTTGGACAAGCCTACTAATGTGTTGTCTTTTGCCAATATTGACGATGAGGATTTTGTTTCGGAGCTGAAAACAGCAAAGGAGGCTGAAATCGGCGATATTATTATTGCGTTGGAAATTTTGCAAGAGGAAGCAAATCAAAAAAATATTGCGTTAGAACATCATTTTGCCCATTTGTTGGTTCATGGTATTTTGCATTTGTTTGGATATGATCATCAAAATGATGATGAGGCCGAAAAAATGGAGCAAATTGAAATCGCAATCTTAAAACAATTACATATTAACAATCCATATGAGGAGCAATAACAGAGATGTCTCAGGAAGATAATCAGGACGAAAATAGAAGTATTTTTAACCGTTGGTTTCATAGGCATAAACAACAAGAAACCGTACGCGAAACAATTGAAGATTTGATTGAAGAAGCGGTTGAAAACGGTGATAAAGATTTTAGCGAGCATGAGCAATTGCTTTTGAATAATGTGTTGGATCTTAAGGACAGAAAATGCAGCAGCGCTATGATCCCAAGAGCAGAAATTGTTGCTTTTCAAAAGGATGGTAATGTTTTTGATTTGGCTGAGATGATGATATCTGAGGGGCATTCGCGGATTCCGATTTATGGCGAATCTTTGGATGATATTATCGGTATTGTTCATGTGATTGATTTGGTTAAAGCTGTCTTGCAAAATCAAAAAGAACTTAAAGTCGCTGATGTGGTTACCAATAAAATTAAATTTGTATCGCAAGAAAAAAGAGTGCTCGACTTATTAAGAGAAATGCAGCAGGAAAAAATCCATATGGCCGTGGTTGTTGATGAATACGGCGGAATTGACGGGCTGGTTACAATTGAGGATTTGTTGGAAGAAATCGTCGGGGATATTGAAGATGAGTATGATCATGAGGAAGATCCGGTTATTTCTAATCAGCAAAACGGTAATATCTTGGCCGACGGAAAAGCCGGACTGGAAGAAATTAAGGAAGTGTGCGGTATTGATTTGTATGAGGGACTAAGCGATGATGAAGCCGATGAAGTGGAGACACTTAACGGACTTATCTTTCACTTTGTGCAAAGAGTGCCGGAAAAAGGCGAGGTTATTAACGGGCTGAACGGATTTAAGTTTAGGATTTTGGAAGTTGATCCGTGCCAGATTAAAAAGGTGATCATAATTAAGCCGCAACCAACAGAAAAACAACCGCAAAAATAATGAATTATCTGCTCAAATATGCAAAAACAACTGCTTTTGTAGCCGGAATATTGAGTGTTTGGGCGTTTGCTCCGTGGTATACCATATCGGCTGCAGTATTGGCTTTTGCCGTGCTGATGTGGTTGTTGCTGGAGGCAAAGACAAGGAAAAATTTGTTTTTGACGGCATATGCTTTCGGGTTTGCTCATTTTGCATTTGGGCTTAGCTGGGTGGGAAATGCATTGTTAATTGAGCCAGAAAAGTTTGGCTGGCTTTATCCGATAGTATTAATCGCAGCAGGAGCTTTTTTTGGCTTGTTTTTTGCGTTGCCGGCTGTTTTGATACCGCAAAAAAGAAAAAATTGGCAAAAATGGCTGTTCTTTTGCGCCATGGTGGTGGTGTTTGAATGGATAAGAAGTTTTATTTTTACCGGTTTTCCATGGAATTTAATCGGATATACTTTGGCCTTTAGCGATGAGATGATACAAATTGCCGCCTGGGGCGGAAGTTATTTGCTGTCTTTGGTGGCACTACTTGTTTATACGGTAGGCGGAGTATGGTTTGCTCGGCCGGTGAAAAAAAATTTGCTTTATTGCATGGCCTTTGTGGGTTTGGTTGTCGGAGGAGTGTGGAGTGTCGGCTATCTGAGAATTAGAAATTTTACGATGGATGAGGGAAATATAGTGGTCAGGATTGTACAACCAAGTATTCCTCAGAAAATGAAATGGGACAGTCAAATTGCCGAGGACAATTTTAGAGATTATTTGGAACTGAGCAGGGCAAATTTTCAAACAAAGCCTGATTTGATTGTTTGGGGGGAGACGGCTTCGCCTTTTAGGCTGGATGATGACGAAAAGCATTTGGCCGAGGCGGTAGAAATTATTCCGCAGGGAAGTTATTTGATTGCCGGAATGATAACTTACAGAGAACGCAATGGTTGGTTTGTGCCGCATAATTCAATGGTGATTATAGACGATAAGGGAGAAATTGTGGATTACTATCACAAGAGCCATTTGGTGCCGTTTGGTGAATATATACCGTTTAGAGAGTATTTGCCTGATTTTATCAAACCAGTAGCAAATGCCATCGGGACATTTGGCAGGGGAAACGGTCCAAAGAAAATTGTGTTGGACGGTTTGATGTCTTTGGGTGGGGTTATTTGTTATGAAATAATATTTCCGCATGAGGTGGTTAATCAAGAGGCAAGGCCGGATTTTTTGGTTAATTTGACAAACGACGGTTGGTATGGAAATTCTGCCGGGCCTTATCAGCATTGGGCGGCAACCAAAATGCGCGCCGTGGAAGAAGGTATTGAGATTATAAGAGCAGCCAATAACGGTATTAGCGGGGTAATTGATGTTTTGGGAAGAGATAAAAATATAATGCCTCTAAATCATAAAGGCTTTTTGGATGTCAGACTTGACAAGCCTTTGGGGTATAAAAATGTATATAGCCGATTTGGTAATGGGGTAATTTTAACCTTTTGCTTGATTTTGGTATTTTTGGGTGTTATAAAAGTAGAGAGAGAATGAAGTAGGGCTTTATATTTGAGGCTCACTGCTTGTTTTTAATTGCTTTTATGATAAGGACTAACAAAATGAAATCTATATCGCGCAAAGCATCTAGGGGGAGGACTCCTTCTGGTGCACCTAATCCGGTGGATATTCATGTCGGAAATCGCATAAGAATGCGTCGTAATATCTTGGGATGGAGCCAAGAAAAACTTGGTGATTTGTTAGGGTTGACTTTTCAGCAAATTCAGAAATATGAAAAAGGTCTTAATCGGGTGAGTGCCAGCAGACTGTGGGATTTTAGCGTGGTGATGGATACTCCGGTAAGCTTTTTTTATGATGATATGGACAAATCTGTTGCCGAACAAAGCCCAAGAATGTTTAGTAATCCTGAGGCTGATGCTTCGCTTAATGAGGATTTGGAGGTGTTTAATACCGATCCGATGCTTAAACAAGAAACACTTGAGTTGGTGAGAGCTTATTATAAAATAAGCAATCGTCAGGCAGCAAAGCATTTATTTGATTTGATTGTGGCTATGTCTAAAAGCCCATATCTTAATGCTAAAAAAGAAGAATAATTTATGATAGCTTTGTTTTTAGACAAACGCCGGATTTTGGTCCGGCGTTTTTGATTTAGTTGTTTTTGCAACGGCGGTCGGTGGCGCGGTCAGAGTCGGGAAGATCTTCCTCATCGCCAAAGTTATACATATCTTTATTAAACTCACATTCATCGTCAAGGCCGTTTATATTGTCAATCAGCCGCATTTGTTTTAATGGTTTGACGATGAAATCATGATCATCTATTTCGGCTGTTTGAGAGTGACGATAGTTTTTGATGGGTTTGTTTTTTAAATGATGTTTGTTAAGCATGGTTATTTCCTCCTTTATATAAAATATAATCATTAATGATTGTTTTTTAATCCACAAATAGGTGCTTTTTTGCTTGAGATTAGTCTTTTTTTTTATATTCTGTTGTCAAAAGGAGGCTTGAAAAGCAAAATGTGGAATCTTAATCAACGTCCGGACTATGGCCGTGTGTTTAGGCAAATTAAAAGACATTTGGATATTGAGGCTCAATGGCAAAGCGCTGATTTGCTTTATCAACAATTGCGCAAGGATAAGGCTTTTAGAAAAGAGCTTTTCCGAAAGGCCATTCATTTGAGCTCTTTGTGGATACCGGCTGCAATCTATTTTATGCCCAAAGTGGTTTTGATACCAATATTGTTGATTATCCTTATCGGCAATGTTGTTTTGGAGTATGGTAATTTTAAGAAATATTCGTGGGCCAGAAAGTCTTTCGGGGTGTTGTTTTTCAGAACTCTGCGCAATAAAGAAACTTCAAGAGAACATTTTCAGTTTACGGGGGCTATTTATGTCTTGTTGTCATCACTGTTGTGTTTGTGCTTTTTTGCTAAAGAAGTGGGCGCAATCGCTTTGACCGTTATGCTTATTTCTGACAGCGCAGCGGCTTTGGTGGGGCGCTCAGTCGGTAAAATCAAAATCTATAAAAACAAGACTTTGGAAGGAACATCGGCTTTCTTCTTTTCGGCAATTATAATCAATATTTTATTTTGGCCGATATATCCGTTTAGTTGGGTCAGCGTGTTGGCTTGTTTAACGGCAACTTTGGCCGAAGTTTTTGAAGACAAAATCGAAATTGACGATAATTTGTCGGTGCCGATGTTTTTTGCTGCGGTTTTGACTTGGTTTTAGTCAACACTCGATAATTCCGCCGCCAAGCATAGCATCTTTGTCATATAAGACGACCGATTGCCCCGGAGTTACGGCACTTTGGGGAGTGGTGAATGTTGCTTTGAAAGTGCTGTCGCCGCTTGGATAAACGGTTGCATCGGTCGGAATTTGCGAGGAGCGGATACGGGCAAGGCACGAAAATTTTTGCAGTGGAGTGGGAATTTGCCAAACCCAATTGTTGGCTATAAGCTCTGATTTGAGGCTGTCTTCGATATAGCCTAAAACAACTTCATTCTTATCTTTGTTGATGGAAGTTACATACAAGGGGCGGTCTGCCGAAATGCCAAGGCCGCGGCGTTGGCCGATGGTGAAATTCCAATAACCTTGATGAGTGCCTAAAACACGACCGTTTGGGTCAACAAAATGGCCTGGCCGAGGCGGAAACTGCAAAACATCATTCAAAGCGCCGCTATAAAAATCCTGGCTGTCGGGTTTGTCTGACACCTCTAATCCGGCAAGTTTGGCCAAAGCTCTGATTTCGGTTTTGGTTTTGTCGCCGAGCGGCAGTAAAATCTTTGACAGCTGGGTTTGCGAAAGCCGATAGAGAAAATAAGACTGATCTTTCTTTTCATCTAAACCACGCAAAATTTGGTACATATTGGTCGTATCATTATAGCGCAGACGAGCATAATGTCCGGTGGCAAATTTATCAAATATAATGCCTGATTGCTTGGCCGCTTCGGGCAAAACTTGAAATTTGATGTTTGAATTGCAAATAACACAAGGGTTGGGAGTGCGGCCTAATTTGTATTCGTTGCGAAAATTTGATAAAACAATTCGGCGGTATTGCTCGCGGCAGTCAACGACAATATGCGGAATATCAAGTTGAGAGCAAATTTTTTGCGCCTCTTTGATATCGTCTTGAGCCGGAGCAAAACAACCGTGGCCGCTTAAATTTTCAAGCTCTTGTTTGTCCCAGACGGACATGGTGGCGCCAATGACCTCATGGCCTTGCTGTTTTAAGAGCATGGCCGCAACCGTAGAATCTACTCCGCCGCTCATTCCTACTAAAATTTTCATTTGATTTAGTCCTTGATACAAAAATCAGAATTTGCGCGGCGAAACATGGTTGTGCCAGTTGTTTTCTATTTTCTCTAATGATATTCCTTTGGTCTCTGGTACAAAGAAATAAACAAAGAAAAGAGACAAAATCGTGATGAGGCCAAAAATCATAAAGCTTGGAGCTTTGCCTAAAGTTTCAACCATGGGCAAGAAACTTAAGACAACCACAAAGTTGAAGGCAAAATTGGAAACTGTTGCCGCCGACATGGCAAAACCTCTTATCTTAAGCGGCATAATCTCTGATACCATAATCCAGCAGATGGGGCCTAAACTCATGGCAAAAGAGGCTATGTAAACCACAACCGAGGCAACGGCCAGCCATTTGCCGGTTTCGCCAAGCGTGAAAGAAAACGAAAGCGCAAATAAGCTTATCAGCATGCCGCTTAGGCCGATATAAAGCAAAGGCTTGCGGCCAAATTTGTCGGCATAGGCTATGGCAACAAAAGTCATCAAAAAGTTGACCACGCCAACACCGATGGTGGCATAGATGGCGCTGATGTTATCTGAGAAGCCGGCTAAATTAAAAATGGTCGGGGTATAATAAATAATGGTGTTGATGCCAGTGCAAATTTGAACAAACATTAGGCCGACGCCAACAAAAATCGGCATAAACATCCATTTTTGGAAGGAGAATTTTTCTTTTTTTGATGATGACGACAAAGTGGCCTTAATCTCGGCAACCTGAGCATCAATATTTTGGCCAGAGGAAATCTTTTGGAAAATTGCTTTGGCCTCGTCAATTTTGCCTTTGCTGATGAGCCAACGCGGAGTATCGTGCAAAAATAAAATACCAATCAAAAGAATGATTGCCGGCAGAGCACCTGAGGCAAGCATCAAGCGCCAGTTGTATTCAAAATTGGCAAAAACACGGTTAATCAGATAGGATAGCAAAATACCGGCAGTCAACGCTAATTGATACAAAGAAACCAAGGTGCCGCGAATTTTTTCAGGGGCAATTTCCGATAAATAAATCGGAGCAACAAAGCTTATCATGCCAACGGCAATGCCAATGATAATACGTGAGAATATAAGCCAACCAGGAGTTGTGGCATAACCGCACAAAAGAGAGCCCAAAATAAAGATAAGCGATGTTGCGATGATAATCTTTTTGCGGCCGTAAATATCGGCCAAGAAACCGTTGGCAGCCGCACCGATAACCGAGCCGACAATGGCTGAGGATACAAGCCAGCCTTGCTCTAGGGAAGATAAACTCCAGGTCTCGTTAATATATAACAAAGCACCAGATATTACGCCCATGTCAAATCCTGATAACAGACCACCAAGTGAGGCGGTGATGGCGACCAAAACCAGTGTAAGATTTAGATTATTTGATTTTTGCATTATCTTCTCCTTATGATAAAAACATATCATTTAGATAGTAGTTAGATTTAATAATTAAAGACGCTCAAAGTCAAGAAATATCGGGCGACGTCCCTCTAAAACAGCTTTGCGTTGGTATTTGGTCTCAACCCAATCAGGGGGAGGATTGCGCCAATCGTTGCCTGTTTTGGCTGTCCAGCGGAAGTTTGAATCAGCGTGCATTTGGCGTAGAGTCCAGCTTTTATAAACCGGGTGGTCGGTGGCTATCCTTAAAGTGCCTCCTTTTTTTAGGATACGTGCCAGCTCTTTAAGGTTGTCAGGGTTGATAAAACGTCTTGAAGCATGGCGCTTTTTGGGCCAGGGATCCGGAAAAAGCAAAAATATTTTGCTTAAAAAGCCATCGGGTATTTGCGAAAAAAGCAGGCGGACATCATCAGCCCAAATCCTTAGATTATCGGTGCGGGGAGACAAGAGTTTGATTTCATCGGGCATGGCAGAGTTTTCTTTGATGCCGGTTATAAGAGACAGCAAATTGGCAATACCGTTTTTGAAGACCTCGGCGCCAATAAAGCCGATATCTGGATGATTGAGCGATTGGTAAGCTATATGCTCACCGTTGCCAAAACCAATCTCAAGCCAAACCTCTTTGACGGGGGTACCAAAGATATTCTTTGACACAGGGGCGGATTGAGGAATTAATAAATTAGGCAAAAATCTTTCTAAAAGGCCTGATTTGGCTTTGCGGATTTTACGCCCCTTGCGGCGGCCGTAAAACTTTGGTTTGTCACTTAAAAGCATTTTTGAAGTTCCTCAATTTTATCGGTTTTTTCCCAGCTGAAATGGCCATAGTCATCAGGTGTACGCCCAAAATGGCCGTAGACGGAAGTGGGAAGATATATCGGATTTTGCAGATTTAATTGCTTAATAATGCCATGTGGAGTTAGGTTAAACATTTCTTTTATGACATTGAGCAATTTCTTTTCATCAACCTTGCAAGTTCCTTTGGTGTCGATATACAAAGACAACGGATCTTTAAGCCCAATGGCATAAGAGACTTGCAACAGGCATTCTTGTGCCAAGCCCGCGGCAACAATGTTTTTGGCTATGTAGCGCAGCATATATGCTGCTGCGCGGTCAACTTTGGTTGCATCTTTGCCAGAGAAGGCGCCGCCGCCGTGCGGAGCATAGCCGCCATAGGTGTCGACTATGATTTTGCGTCCGGTTAGGCCGGTGTCGCCATCAGGGCCGCCGATAACAAAGCGCCCGGTGGGATTGACCAGGATATCTTTGTCTTTGATTTCCCATCCATGAGGTAGAGATGAGCGAATATATTTGCTTGCGATTTCGCGCACTTTTGCTTGGGATAAGTCAGCTTCATGTTGGGTGGAAACAAGAATCTTGGAAGCCCTTAAGGGAATGCCGGAGCTATCATATTCAATTGTAACCTGAGATTTGGCATCAGGCAAAATGCCTGTGATTTCTCCCAAATGCCTTGCTTGGCTCAAGTTTCTTAAAATACGATTGGCAAGAAAAATCGCTAATGGCATATAATCAGTATCAACTTCTTGTTCACGTTTGGCATAGCCAAACATAATGCCTTGATCGCCGGCTCCTTGTTTGTCAACCCCAAGGGCGATGTCGCTTGATTGATGGTGAAGATAATTTTCGATACTTAAGGTATTATAAGAAAAGCTTTTTTGG
>CALXUO010000033.1 GCA_944391695.1 uncultured Alphaproteobacteria bacterium | reverse complement strand
ATAAAAATGGTGATTTTACTATATCTAAACCTACTTCGAGAAGCTCTTGATTTGCTTTAAACAAAATAGATGGATTAACAAATGATCCTGATGAACTTAAAAGATTGCCCCATAATTTTTCATTCCTGATATCAAAAATACGCAAATTCAACTCGTCTATCTTGGCAACCAAAATATCTATCTCGGAAAGTCTGGTCTTTTCCTCTGACAACTCGCGATTAAATTCTTTGCGTTTTTGACTAATAATCTTGGCCTCGGGTAGGTTTTCATTTTCTTCACCCAAAGCATCTATGCGCTTTTCAACCAGATAAATGTTCTCTTCTATGGTTTTGCGGTTGCTTTCAAGATCGGACAGCAAACTGTTCAAATAAGGTATTTCATCAACCATAGCATCTATATCGGGTTTTTTGGCCTTGGTTAAATCTTCAATCTTGGACAAATTTGAAGAAATCGCCTTGTAGCTTAATCCATTGCCCAGGCTGTCAACCGTTGTTTCCGACAAAGCCGGAGAAATTTGCAAAAATATGCCTGCCAACAAAAAAACAAAAAACTTTTTCATCGCTTATCCTTTTTTTTAAAATTGTTTTGCCAATGCCAAAATATTTTGCGCGGCAACTTTATAAACATCGCCTGCTATCCACAAACTGACACCATTTTCCACCGTCATATCTTGCCTGATACGGCTGATAAAAATTGTCCCCTCGCCTTGAACATCAGTCAACGAGGCATAGCCTGCGTCCTCTTGGCGGTTTATCACCGTGACACCTTTGGATTTTTTGATATATTCCTCGACCTTACTTGAGTCAATCTCCCCCACCGTTTCGACATTGACATATTGCCCAACCCCGATAAAAGATGGAACAACCGCACAATTGGCGTGGACTTTTACTTGATCGCCCAAAACCTGCTTTATTTGAGCGTTATAGAGCCACTCTAATTCCGTTTCCTCGCCAATAAAAGAGCCTGCTTGCGGAATAACATTAAACGCTAATGGTTTGTGAAATAAATTATCATTTGATGATGACATATCGTTCATCAAAATACGGCGGGTGGAATTATAAAGCTCGCTCATACCGTCTTGCCCCTCAATATCGGCCGAAATATAGGCCGAAGTCCTAATGTTTTTGATGCCGTATTGGCCGATTATACCGGATATGCCGCCCAAAAGCATGGCAACTAAAGGATGAGGCACATTGATAATACCTTTGACAGCCTTATTAAAAGCATCTTCATTAACCATGCCTACCATCATCGGGATGCCATTTTCACCTAAAAGAGCCGAGGTGGCATTGATTACTTTTGCTCCCGATAAGCTAAATTTTTTGGCATAATGAGGAACATGATTTTCAAGCGAGGTAAAAATTACCACCTCAGATGATGGCAGATCATCTAGGGGCAAAACCTTAAGCTCATTACTTTCGCCAAAAGAAACTTTAACCAAACCCTGCGGCTTGAGGTCAAACACACCGACATCTGAAGCCAAAACACCCCTTGCTTCAAGCAAGTTTAGGATATTGTGTGCAAGAGCATTGTTATGGCCGATTATTGCGTATTTTAGCATGTTTAATCTTCTTTATTTTTAGCATTCAAAAAAAACTTTTTCTAGCTATAACATCTTTTTTATATCATACCAAGTTTTTTTTGCAAAAAATCCGCTATTTATATATTGACACATTTGGACAAAAATGATATATTCGTTTCTGTTTTAGGATTATTGTTACTATTAGTTTGAAGGAATTTGATGGTTTTTTGCTTTTGGAGTAGGAAACGGTTAGGTTTTGACAAATTGCGGTTACGGTAGTTTTAAGGCTCTTGGACGAAACACGTACAAGATTTTTTAACAATTTAAATTTTTTATTTTATGAAAAAGAACTTTTTTAAGCAGATGTTTATCTCCGCTGTGGCCCCATTTGTTAAAAAACTTTTCCCGATGGAAGCTATCAAACACACCCTCAAATCAAATCCTTATGCTCCTTATTTCTGCCTTTTGCACAAGAAAGAGATGGAAGTGTTGCGCAGAATTTATCGCGTTACAGACAAAGATGAGCTCAAGTGGCTGTCTTTGCACCTATGGCGACCGGAAACACGCATTGCCTGCTTGAAAGACGTTAACCTGTGGCAGATATTTATTGATGATATCTGCAACAGCGATGAGTTTAAGGCGGCATATAACAATGTCCAAGACAAAGCGATTGCTACTTGCTCAAAATATACCTTGTCAAAAGATGATGTGGTGACGGTGTGTAATGATGATGCTGTTAATATCAAATTATTGCTGAAAAAGCAGCCGGAAAGTTTCACTCTGGATGTGGTACGGAAATTGAGACCGAGTGCAAGAGCATGTATGTTCCATGCCCTGTTTGTTGCTGTAAACTTAAAGCATCTGCAAAGTCTTGATACGATTTTGTACCAAGATGCATCCTCTGAAATAGAAGATTGTAAAAAAACCGCTAAAGGCTGTTTAAACTTTCTTCTTAGTTGGGAAAAATATACTCCCAACCTTGAGCCAAAACAGTTGGCAAACCTTCCGGGTTACAAAGGATGGGAAGAAAAAGCCAACCCTGTGGTAGTTGTCTCAAAAATGGCAAAGTATTGGCAGAAAAGTATGCAATATGACAAGATGGAGGATTTTGCCAAAAAACTTGTCAAAGAAGGCTCTAAAGATGCCATTGGTGAGGCAAAAAGATTAGTTGATATACTTCCTGCTGGTGAACAAAAGACTGTGGTGATAAAAATGCTGATAAACCATGGTATTGCTATGCCTCAATATGTAGGATATTTCTTCCAAAAAGGAAACATTCTCATCACTGAGCTTAATCTTGATTTGTGCCGACATCAGCATATGATGGGCTTTATACCAAGAAAGAATATTGAAGCTCTGCCGGAGAAATATCAGGAACCAATTTTGATTGCCTTGGCCAAAGAAGACATCCTACCGCAGGAGATGTTTGACAAAGCATCTTCTGAGCTTAAAGCAAAGCTCTTTGATATTTTGGAAGAGAATGCTCAGATGAAATGGTTTGGAGAATTTTGTACGAAAGCTCCTGACACACTGGCAACAGCTAAGCTTGACAAACTCCGCAAAATCAGCGGCGGCATCCAAGATATGGCACTTAAGACATCGTCTTGGGCAGAGGTGTTTGCCAGAAGTGGATTTTTTGATGCACCTCATGTCATCAAATTGCTGCAAAGCAATTACCGCAACGCTATTCTTGCCTTTGCTGAAAAACATGGCCTGACAAAAGAGCAGTACACGGCTATGTTGTTTGGCAAGCAGGCTGATTTAGCACCAAGCTTGGAGCCCTACATCAAAAAATAAAAAAACATCTTATCTCCCCTTGCCTTGTGAAAGGCTGGGGAGTTTTTTGTTTTAAAAACTTAAAGTTTTAGCATAAGTTGCTTGACATATGGGCTAAAATGGCTGTAGTTTTAGGTTTGTTTGATTAACTTTTTTGGAGATATGAGCAATGACTGCACGCACACTACAAGGATTTATGGAACTTTTGCCTCAGGAGCAAATTGTATTTAACCATATGAAATCAGTTATTGCCCATACCTATGAGATGTTTGGATTTGCTCCGCTAGATACTCCGGTGTTGGAGTTGGCTGAGGTTTTGCTCTCAAAATCGGGCGGTGAAACCGAAAAACAAATCTATGAGTTCAAAAAAGGTGATACCGACTTGGCAATGCGCTTTGATTTGACGGTGCCTTTGGCTAAATATGTCGCCCTTTATAACAACGACCTTACCTTTCCGTTCAAACGCTATCAAATCGGCAAAGTTTATCGTGGCGAAAGACCGCAAAAAGGTCGGTTCAGAGAGTTTTACCAATGCGATATTGACATTATCGACCGCGACGAGCTCAACATCGTTTATGATGCCGAGGTGCTGGCGGTTATCTACACCGTGTTTAGCAAGCTAAAATTGCCCAAATTCAAAATCTATATCAACAACCGCAAGTTGCTTAGCGGATTTTTGCAAAGCCTTGAGATTGCT
>CALXUO010000032.1 GCA_944391695.1 uncultured Alphaproteobacteria bacterium | reverse complement strand
AGGAATGAAAAATTATGGGGCAATCTTTTAAGTTCATCAGGATCATTTGTTAATCCATCTATTTTGTTTAAAGCAAATCAAGAGCTTCTCGAAGTAGGTTTAGATATAGTAAAATCACCATTTTTATGGTATTCTACACTAAAATCCTCGCAAAAAGAGATTATTCGTAAAAATATTATAGAAGTTTCAATATTTATTATATTAATAAGCATTTTAGGAATAATGCTAAGAAGGTTTATACTGTTACATTGGGGATATCGTCAAGACATAGAATCACCGAGGCTCGGAAGAAAGATAATAGCAGCATTTGCGGTTTGGTGTGCATATGGAATAATTCCAACAGCAATTATTGGGTTTTGTATATATTGGATGTTAACGGGAAGTTTATTGACAGGAAGTCTTTTTGGTACGGTTTTATCAAATGGGCTTTATTATCTTTTGTATATAATTATTGGTCGAGCGAGTTTTCGTGTGGTTTTAACACCTTATAATGAGAAATGGCGTTTAGTCAAATTAACAACAGATAAAGCCAGAAAGATAATAAGGGTAATATATTTTACGATAGCATTTGTTGGATTTTTTTCATTTTTACAACACATAGTTTTAAAATGTAATTATCCTCTAGAAGTAATGTCATATCTTTTAGCAATATCATCAACCATTAAAGCATTTTGTATTGTTTGGATAGCCCATATTTATTTTGCAAGCGAAGTTGTGGAGAAAGATGAAGAATATGATATTAATGATGATGTTATAGATGAGCATGATGGTCAAACTTTTCGTATAGGAATGGTAATGAGTCTTTTTGCTTTGAGTATATTTGGAATGGCATTATTAGGTTATTCAAGATTATCATCATTCATAATAAATAACACATTTCTAACCGCGATTACCATAGCTGTATATAGTATTTTACGACGTTTGATATATGATATAGTTCAACATTTATTATTGATGGGTTTGTGGGTCAAGACTTTCCGCATGCGTCGGATGTTTTTGCGCAAAATAGATTTTTGGTTTGGTATAATTGCCGAGCCGGTAATGGTGTTGGGTCTGATTGGTGTATTGCTTATCTTGTGGGGCGTGCCGTTTGATGTTTTGCAGTCGGCATTATATAGGGCCTTATCCGGGTTCAAGATTGGCGGGGTTGAGGTATCGCTGATATCGGTTTTTTGGGGAGTTGTTGCCTTTACAATCTGCTTATGGATAATAAGGTTTGTAAGCTACCGCATAGAGTTTAAGTTGCTTGAAAAGACCAATATTGATTCTGGCACCAAACATTCGATAGCCTCTGGTTTTGCCTATATAGGTTATGTTTTGGCCGGCCTCTTGGCCATAGCGATTATGGGCGGCAATCTAACCAACATCGCCTTGATAGCCGGTGCTTTATCGGTTGGTGTCGGCTTAGGCTTGCAAGACATTGTCAACAACTTTGTATCTGGCGTTGTCATGCTTTTTGAGCGTCCGATAAAAGTTGGAGACTGGGTTGTGATTAATGGCGAGGAAGGTACGGTCAAGCAGATTAACATTCGCTCAACCGAGGTAGAAACATTTAATCGCCATAGTGTAATTATCCCCAATTCGCAAGTGTTGTCTAACTCAGTAACCAATTTCACGCATGAGAATAATCTGGTCAGATATGCGGTCAAAGTAGGTGTGGCCTATGGTACGGATGTTGAGTTGGTTAAGAATCTTCTTCTTGAATGTGCAGCATCGCATCCTAGAGTATCAAAAAAATACGCTCCTTATGTTTTGTTTCAAGACTTTGGTGAGAGCAGCTTAGATTTTGAGTTAAGATTTTATGTCAATGACATTTGGAACGGTTGGACTGCGCCAAGTGATATCAGATATATTATCAATCGCCGGTTTATTGAAGAGGGGATAGAAATACCGTTTAAGCAAATGGTTATCCACCAAGGCTCAACCGTTGCTCAGCAAACGGAAAATCAGTTTTATGCCAAAAAAAGGAGCAAAAAGAATGCTGATTAAGGACTTAAAAGATAAGAATATCACCATCTGGGGTTTTGGCACCGAGGGCAAAGCGGTCAAAGACTATCTTGATAAGCATAATTTGGGACAAAATATCTATATCTATAACGATGATGACGGGCCGGAAAAATTAGCCGAGCTGGCCTCAAAGTCGGATGTTGTGGTTCGCTCTCCCGGGGTTAGCATTTATAAGCCAGAGTTTCTAAAGTTAAAAGGTGAGGGCCTACAAATCACCTCCAGCACCAATTTATTTTTGGCCGAGATGAAAGCCAACCATCCTCATACCAAGGTGATAGGCATAACCGGCTCCAAGGGCAAATCCACCAGCGTCAGCATGATGTATCACATGATGCAAGGATTGGGGCTAAAAGTTGCTTTGGGCGGCAATATCGGCAAGGCGCTGATAGATTTGGTCGACGAAGATAACGATTATGTGATCGGCGAGTTTTCAAGCTATCAGGCCTCGGATTTGGAGCTTTCTCCCGATATCGTAATGTTTACCAATCTGTTTTCGGTTCATACCGATTGGCACAAGGGGCACGAAGGCTATTGCCGCGACAAGGTGCATTTGGCCCAATTTGCGGATGTTGCCTTTGTCAATGCCGAAAATGCCGAGTTGATGCAATATACTGCATCATTGCCCAAACGCATTTTATACGATGTCAAAGACGGTTTTTATGCCAAAGACAAGATATTGTATTATAAGGACGAGGCGGTTTGCAATATAGATAATTTGCAAATAAGCGGTAATCACAATATGAATAACCTGGCAGGAGTTATGTCGGTGATGGCTTATCTGGGGCTCAATTGGCGCCAAGCTCTAAGCTATTTGCCCTCCTTTGAACCACTACCGCACCGTTTGCAAAAGGTAGGGGTTGTTGACGGTGTTTTGTTTATCAACGACAGTATCTCAACAGCACCGGAGGCAGCCATCGGCGGCATGAAAAGTTTTGCTGATAATATGGCCATTATCTCAGGCGGGATAGAGAACAAGCAAGACTATACCGAATATGCCAAATTTATTGAGGCCAACTCAAAAGTCAAAGCAGCCATAACCTTGTTTCAGTGCGGGCATCAGATTGCGGAAAGTATCAGGCAATATGTCAAGCGCCCGGACTTTACGCTGATAGAGGCCGCCAATTTGCAAGAGGCGGTTGACAAAGCCTACGAAGAGATGAAAAAGACGAATGGTACTTTGGTCTTGTTTTCGCCCACAGCGCCAAGCTTTGGCTATTACAAGAATTTTATAGAACGTGGCGAAGATTTCATAAATTGTGTAAAAACACTTGCCAAAAGCAAAAAAGTATAATAAAAAGATTTTCGCTTATATGATATATATGCCGGTTTAGCTCAGTTGGTAGAGCAACGCATTCGTAATGCGTGGGTCGGTAGTTCGAGTCTACTAACCGGCACCATTTGAGTAAAAATCCATGTTTAATAAAAACTCCGAGATTAAAGAAATCTCGGAGTTTTTGCGTTGCTAGCTCTGGCTCGTAGGGCTCATGTCTTTTGAGACAAAAGCCAATCGCCAACTCGCTGCGGTCACCGCTTTGGTAACAACAGATAGTTTTTTTAATAAAAAAATCTCTCTGTTTAACCAAAGCGTAATCTGCGGTAAAAAATCTGAATTATATCAGATTTTTTATCCTCGCCGCATTCGTAATGCTAAGGGTCGGTAGTTCGAGTCACTCAACGGCACCATTTGAGTAAAAATCCATGTTTAATAAAAAAAATTATTCTTTTCCGCTTGAGCCGAAACCTTTTGCGCCGCGAATTGTTTCGCCAAGCTCATCACATTTTATTACCTCAGGCTTAAATATCGGGCAGATAACGATTTGGGCAATTCTATCAAGCGGTTTAATTTCCATATCAATATCATTAAAGTTCATAACATTAACTTTAATCTCGCCGCGATAAGATGCATCGACGGTGCCAAGCTGAGCGATAATCCCGTTTTTGGTCAATCCGGAACGTGGCCTTATCTGAATTTCGGCCGAACAAAAATCATTCTGTGGATAATTTTCCAGTTCAAGGCATATACCTGCCGGTATCGTAGCAATACTTTTGGCCGGAATAATCCACGATTCGTCAATAGCGGCACGGATGTCATATCCGCTGTCGCCATCCTTGGAAACCAGCTCTGGCAAATCGTTTCGCAAGTATTTAACTTTCAGTTTCATGGCGCCAACTCCTAAAATTTACCATATATTAACCAGATATAACTAATCTGACAATGCCAAATATAAACATACTAAAATATACTTTATTAGTATTTTGAAATATTTTGTGATTTGGCTTTTGTAAAAAACTACAATAGGCTTTTTGCATAGTCAGAAAGAGACTATAAAATGTTAAAATTTTAACAAATTAAGGAGACTTTTAATGAAATTTAGAACTATGTTGCTTGCTTCTGCAGCCGTTATGTTTACATCATCGGCTTTTGCAGCTGATATAACCAATCCGTTCTTCTTGCCGACACAAGGCAAATTTTTGTCTGACACTTCGGTAGAATTTTCTCGTGAAAAATGGGAAGGCGAAGAAGGTGGTGCTTCTAAAGATTTGTACGCTAATGAAACATTAGCTTTCGGTTTGACCGATAATTTGGCTATCGTAGGCAGCATCGGCAACACTTTTGATTACAACAAAGATGCAAACTTGAACAACGATCATAACTTTGACTATGAGTTGGGTGTTAAATATAACCACAACTTTGGCAAAGTTTTGACTCAAGTTGGTGTTTCTTACTATACATATGATCCTCAAAGCTTCTATGGCCAAAATTGGGGTGTAGACAACGAAGATGGTGATGATCGTTGGGAAAAACAAATCAATGCTCATGTTATGTTGGGTTATGCTATGGATTGTGGTCTAACTCCGTACACCTCTTTTTCTGTTAATGCCGATATAGATGAAGACAACAATGAACAAGCTTATTCTTGGTTCGTTGGTGCTCACAAAATGTTCGAGAAAGTTGCTTTGGACGGTGGTTTCCGTTATGAGTTCGGCGATGAAGAATGGGAGGGTAACAATGAAAACCTCTATGTTCAAGCTGCCGCTGATTACTACGTAAGAGACAACTTCACAGTTGGCGTATATGGTGACTACAACTTGTTGCCTGAAGACAAAGATACAAAATATGATTACACTATAGGTTTGTCTGCCAAAGTATTGTTCTAAATTTCAAGAATAATATTTAATTAAGAAAAGCGTCCTTTGTATTTTACAAGGGGCGCTTTTTTCTTGCTTTTATTCTGTTGCTTGCTAAGATATCAAGCAATAGGAGAATTTTGATGAAATCAAATAAATTTTTAGGCGTTTTTTTGCTTTGCCATTTTGTTGTCTGGTCGCTATTGCCGCTTTTGCTCCGCCCCAATCTGCCGATGGATTCGGCCGAGGCGCTGATTTGGGGCTTTATCGGCGAGTGGGGCACCAACAAACATCCGCCTTTGTCGGGCTTTTTTGCTGATATTATGTATAATATTTTTTCTCATCCCGCATCACTTTATGTCTTAAGCCAGTTGTTTATTGTCGGCGGGCTTGTTTATGTGTATAAGCTGGCGCGTCTTTTTTTGCCGCAAGACAAGGCCATTATCTCAGCGCTTGTTTTGGAAGGCGTTGCTTATTATAGCTTGGTAACTCCGGAGTATAATGTCAACATCATCGCCTTGATGTTGTGGCCGGCGGCAAGTTACTATTTTTATAAAGGCATTAAAGAAGACAAGTTATCCGATTGGCTCTTGTTTGGCTTGTTTGCCGCACTCAATTTGTTGAATAAGTATGTATCAGGCATTTTGCTTGTTTGCTTGGGAGCTTATTTGGTGTTTACTGCAACCGGACGCGCAAGACTAAAGTCTTGGAAATTGTGGTTGGCAGGTGTGTTTGCCCTTTGTTTAATTATACCTCATATCCTCTGGCTCTATGAGCATGATTGGTTTGTTATAGATTACTTTTTATCGCGTTCCGGCGAGGGAAAGGTATTGCCCTATGGTTTGGCTCATATCGTTTATCCACTAAAGTTTTTAGGCTCGCAGATTATGACCTCGGCGTTTGCATTGATAGCATTGTTGGTTGCATGGCGTCTAAGTCCCAAAGAGCAAATATCCGTTGCAAAAAAGGATAGGATATTTATCTTTTTTGCAGGCATTTTGCCGGTTTTGTTTATGGCGGTAATTTCGCTTATTTTGGGCATAAAACTCAAAAGCATGTGGGGTTCGCCGGTAATGTATATGACGGGCATTTGTTTCTTTACCTTCTTGCCGTTTGATATCAAAAAGAGTTTTTCTGGCCTTCTCAAATCCTGCTATGTGGCATTGGTATTATTTGCCCTTGCTTTTACGCTGCAATGTTTGTTAACTACCAGTGCCAAGTTTAGGCTTGATGCCAAAGATTTTACATCTTATGTAAAAGGGGACAGTTATGCCTATGTTGGCGGCAGTGTTTGGCTGGCCTCAACCGTTGGGGCTTATGCCGCGTCTCATCCCAAAGTTTTGTTTTTGATGGATGAGGCCACCAATCCGTGGATTGATATGGAAGCAGTCAACAAAAAAGGCATTTTGGTGGTTGATGAAAATTTGTGGTGGTATAAAAATTATCAAAAAATCTTTGCCAATTTACCCGAACCTAAAGTATATTTATTAAAAGTCAAAACTATTTTTGGCAAAGAAAAAGAGCATAAACTTTATTATGGTGCAATTGCGGGAGAAAATTGATGAGAGACAGCGTTAGTGTGGTAATATCAGCCTATAACGAGGGGGAGAGCGTAACCGAGCTCCACAAAGAATTAAGCAAAGTAATGAAAGATTTGCCGCTTAAAAATTATGAGTTGATTTTTGTAGACGACGGTTCTTCTGACGATACTCACAAGAAATGCCGGGATTTACAAGAAAAAGACTCTCATGTCAAAATCGTCCACCTCAAACGCAATTTCGGCCACGAGATAGCCATGACTGCCGGCATGGATTATGCCGTTGGTGAGGCGGTAATTTTTATGGATGCCGATTTGCAGCATCCGCCGGTTTATATCAAAGAGATGGTCAAATATTGGCAGGAAGGCACCGACATTGTATTGACCAAAAGATTGGAAAATAAAGCTACCTCCAAGTTTTATGATTTTTGCGCAGCCAGTTTTTATAAAATACTCAATTTGCTCTCAGACACCAAAATACCGGCCAAGACGCCTGATTTTAGATTGATTGACCGCAGTTATATAGATGTGTTAAAAAAATTCAATGAGCATGACAGATTATTTAGAGGTCTTTTGTCTTGGGCCATGCCCAACGATAAGGTCAAGGTGATAGATTTTGTTGCGCCCGAGCGTTTTGCCGGTACGTCAAAGTATAATTTCCGCAAATCTTTGGCGCTTGCCTTCAACAGCATTGTCCAGTTTTCGACCAAGCCGCTGCGTTTGTCGATATATTTGGGGCTTTTGACGGCGTTTGTTTCAGGCCTTTTGGGATTGTATGTAATTATTGAGCATTTTGTGCTAAGACACCCCACGCCCGGTTATGCCACCATTATGACAACGGTTGTATTTATAGGCTCGGTTCAGCTGATTGTTTTGGGGATTATAGGCGAATATATTGGCAAGATACACATGGAGGTAAAGAAACGTCCGCTTTATATTGCCGATTATGAGAGCAAAGAGGTCAAAAATGCTAAAAAAGATATTTAATGCCGATGATTTTGGCATTTCGCCGGGGGTAAATCAGGCGATTTTTAAGGCTCATACCGAAGGAGTGCTAAATTCTACCAGTATTATGATAAACTTAAAATATGCGCCTCAGGCGATAGAGTTGTCCCAACAAATGCCCAATTTGCAAATTGGCCTGCATGCCAATCTGACCAACGAATATTCGGTTTTGCCTTCGCCGCAAATTCCGTTGCTGGTTGATGATAAGGGCAAGTTTCGTCATGGTTTTGTAAATTTGGCATTATTATCGGTGTTGCATCCCAAAGAGCTTAAAAGACAAGTCAAGATAGAGGTTAGGGCGCAGATAGAAAAAGCTCTTGCTTCAGGGCTAAAACTGACGCACCTTGATTCACACCGCCATGTCCACATGATACCTATGATTTTTAAGGCTTTTTTGGAATTAAAAGAAGAATATAAAATTCCACGATTAAGATTTGTTAACGAAAATCCTGTCCTGACAATTAGGTCAACACAAGGCATAGAGTGGCTCAAAGATGGTGGTTTGATAAAAAATTTGGTTTTGGTCTCATGCGCCATCGCCGACAAATTACTGTGGGGTTATAAAAGCGATACCTATTTTTACAGCATTATCAACACCTGTAAGATATCGCGTGATAAATTGAAAAATATCAAAATACCTCAAGGCTATGAGGCGGTAGAGGTAGGCATTCACCCCGGTCTTCCCGAGATAGATAAAGAGTATTTGGCCGATGTTTTTGATGACAACATCTTAAAAGCTTGGCGCCAAAAAGAGTTTGAAACTTTGCTTGATAAAACGGTTGAGCAAGAGTTCAGCTAGTCCCCTTTAATATTAAAAGCCGACTATTATATAAAGCGGTAATCAACAACAATATTTTAGGGAGAAAATAATGAAGACCATCAAACTAAATACCGATGCTTTAATGCCGATTATAGGACTCGGGACTTTTTTATCGGCTCCTGGCGAGGTATATCAGGCGGTTCGTTGGGCCATAAAAATTGGCTATAAGCATATAGATTGTGCCTCGATTTATAACAATCAAAAAGAAATAGGGCAGGCAATACATGATGCCATCGTCGAGGGCGATATCAAAAGAGAAGAGCTTTTTGTAACTTCCAAATTGTGGAATGATAGCCACGCCATGAGAGATGTCAGACCGGCCTGTGAACAAAGCTTAAAAGAATTGCAGCTCGAATATCTGGATTTGTATCTAATGCATTGGCCGGTTGCCCAGCGCAAAGGAACAGGCATGCCCAAATCAGATGATGATTGGATTCCCTTGACTGAAATTCCCTTGTGGAAAACCTGGGCCGAGATGGAAAAACTCTATAACGATGGCCTGGTCAAAGCCATAGGAGTTTCAAACTTTAACGAGGCCAACATTAATCTGTTGCTTGAAAAAACACAAATTCCACCGGCAGTAAATCAGGTTGAGTGCCATCCTCTGCTAAGCCAAAACGACTTGATAGCTTTTTGCCGCAAAAATAATATTGCCGTAACCGCATATTCGCCGCTTGGTGCCGAGAGGAGTGGAGCAACCTTGCTTGAAAATAAGGTTATTGTTGATATGGCCGAGCGCATTCAAACCACACCGGCGCAAATTTTGCTAAGTTGGCAAATGCAAAGAGGGATTATTGTTATACCCAAATCGGTTAAAGAAAACCGTATTCATGAAAACTATGCCTCGCAGGCGGTTGAACTTGATGCGGCCGATATTAAGATAATAGATGGGCTAAATCAAAATCATCGCTTTTTTGATGGTACATTTTTTGAAAATCCGGCCAAAGGGTATGACAAGATTTTTTAAGATTTTTCCCCGCCTAAAAAAGCGGGGATTTTATTAGTTGCCTTACAGAAAACCCCCAGTTTACTGGGGGATATCTATTTAAGCAAAAATTGTTTGATTGCGGCCTCGTCTTGCCACTCGACATCAATTTCCAAGACCTTAAATTTAGGCTGCAAATCATAAGGAATTTTGACCATATCCTTAGAGGTGGTAACAAGCTCAGCTTCAAGTCTGGTCGCCTCATCAATCAGGTCCAAAAGCTCGCCTCTGGTGTAAAAGTGGTGATCCGGAAAATCTTTGGTTTTGGCGACTACGACACCGCAATCTTCAAGTGATTGATAAAATTTTTTAGGGTTTCCGATACCGGCAAAAGCCAAAACTTTGTCTTTGTCAAGCTTTGGTTTAACCGCCTTAATTTTAGCTCTAAATACCGGCAAATCGGCAAATATGGGAGCGACATTGTGCTTGTCTTGCCCGATGATGACAACCCCATTAGCGCGTTTTATGCCTTGATTAAAGAATTCTCGCATTGGTCCGGCAGGTATTGGCATCATATTGCCCAAACCAAAATTGCCGTCCACCACCAGCAAAGATTTGTCTTTATACAGAGTAGGGTTTTGAAACCCATCATCCATGATGATGATATCAGCCCCAGCATCAATGGCGATTTTTGCCGCCTCATAGCGGTTGGCATCAACCGCGACCAAAGCCTCTTTTGCCAACAACAAAGGCTCATCTCCCACTTGTTCGGCAGAGTGTTTTGTTATATCAACCAAAACACCTTTAAGCTTGCCGCCATAACCTCTGGAGACAAAGCCGGGATTTTTGCCGCCGGATCTAAGCATTTTGGCAATACTAATTGCGATCGGAGTTTTGCCGCTGCCGCCGGCAGTTAAGTTACCGATACAAACAACCGGAACTTTTGCTTTTTTAGGTGAGTTAAATTTGATTCTTGCCCATGTTGTCAAAGCATACAAACACCCCGGCAAAAACAAAGCCCGAGAAACAAGATTTTTCTTTTGCCAAAATTGAGGTGTTTTCATTAGAAATAAGCCTTAATCTTGTCCATAATACCATCTAGTACTTTAGTTTCGCTTGTTGCCCAGTTATAGGCCAAAGAACGTTTGGCCTCAAGCAAATTCTCGTTTGCCAAAAGCGAGGCCACAGTTTCCTCCAGCTCCAAAGTATCAGACACCTGGATCACGGCATCAGCTTTTTTGGCTCTGGACATGGCATCACTAAAATTGTGCATATGCGGTCCGACAATTGTTGCATCCCTAACGCGCGAGGGCTCAATAAAGTTTTGCCCGCCGTGAGGAATCAAAGACCCGCCGATAAATACGATATTGGCAACATCATACCATAATCCCATTTCACCAATAGTGTTGGCAATATAAATATCGGTTTTGGGAGTAATTTTTTCATTCTCCGAACGCAAAGCGGTTGTTAAATCTATTTTGTTAATCTCAGTAGCGATTTCTGCTCCGCGATTGGGGTGTCTTGGCGCAATAATGGTCAAAAGATTAGGAAATTTTTCTTTCAAACGTTTATGCACCTTGGCGATTCTGATTTCCTCGTCATCATGGGTGGAGCTAGCCAGCCACAACGGCCGATTTTTAATCTGGCTCAACAAATCTTGTTTTGCTTTTTCATCAACGGGCAAAGGAAGACCGGCATATTTAAGGTTGCCAAGACAAATTGTTTCTTTGGCTCCCAAAACTTTCAAACGATAGGCATCTTCTTCCGACTGCCCCAAACATAAGCTAAAACAGCTTAACAATTCTTTGCAAACAAAGTCAAATTGTTGCCAACGTTTAAATGTTTTGTTTGAAATACGTCCGTTAATTAAAATAAGCGGAATATTTTTGCGTTTTATAGAGGATAATACAGCTGGCCAAAATTCCGATTCAAACCACAAAGCAACATCCGGATGCCAATATTTAACAAAACGAGTCGTAAATATCGGGTTATCAATCGGAATAAATTGGTGAAAAGCGCGCTCAGGCAGGCGCTTTTGCATAACATCGGCAGATGTAACCGTTCCGGTTGTAACCATAACATGGGAGTCAGGATAAGTTTCTAAAATTTTGTTAATCAAAGGCAACATAGAAATCGATTCGCCGACTGATGCTCCATGCAGCCAAAACAATTTTCCGTCCGGTCGCGGTAATTTAGGTCTTCCCATACGTTCATTAAAGCGCGATATATCTTCTTTTCCTTTTTGCTTGCGCTTTTCCACATATTGCCTGATTACCAAAGGGTATAAGATAGTAATCAAAGTATTATAAATTTTTATAAACATAGGTCTTAGTCCCTTTTTTTCTTAATATCATTAACATCAGCAGGCAAAATAGGATCTCTGCCGACTTTTTCATCACAAGCAATGGATAAAGCATTAGCCATATCCTCAAGTTTTTGCCGATAAATTTCCAATTCTTCATCAGAAATATCCTCCGGCACATACAACGGATCTGTTAAAGCAAAAACACCTTTAGAGCAAGGAAGAGTAATCATGGTCTTATCCCAAGCCTTATCAATCACCAAAGCCGGACTAACGCTAAAACAGGCACATATAATTGGTTTTCCGGTTTTTTGAGCATAATAGATTGGCGACTTTTTCATCCGCATACGCGGTCCTCTAGGACCATCAGGGGATATAAACAAATCATAGCCGTTTTGCAAGGCGCGCATTAGTTCAAGAGCGCTTTGCCTGGGGTTTTCGTTGGTTGAACCGTTAACGGGTGTTATCTTATACCATTTTAGGAAGTGAGCAATGATTTGCCCGTCATGGTGCGGTGAAACCAAAGCCGCCATTTTACGATTAAAAAACTTTTGCCAGAAGAAAGGCATCATTGTAGCCTTGGCGTGCCAAGCCACCCAAATGGCGTTGTTATCTTTTAATTTTTCAACAATATCCTGAACATTTTGCATTTTCCAACGGCAAGTAATTCCCGCGATTTTGGAATAGACATAAATCAAGAAGGATAAACAACATATTACCGCCGGTAATTTTAATATTTTTTTTAATATTTTTTTCAAACTCATATGCGTTATAAAAAATTAAGGGTTAGTATCAGTAACACTAATACCGATTGTTTCGTTTTCGGTAACCACAACTTCGCCGTGTCCAATTAAGACATCATTAACATAAATGTCGACATTATCATTAATATTGCGGTCAAGCTCGACCACGGCACCGCGCCCCAAGCGCAAAAGCTGATACACTCTCAAACTTGCCGATCCCAGAGTAACCGAGACATCGACATCAATATCATCACTTGAATAAGCAGGTTTGTTTTTGACCGCCATTTTCTATAATCTCCGAAATAAAAATCAAACATTACTTAACGCAATAATATATATAATTTTTATTATGCAAAATCATAAAAGGCATTTATTACACAGATTTTTTGTGGATTAAATATAAGCCTGATTGATGAATAAGAGTATTTATGGCAAAAAGTTGATATTAATGTTTCTTGCATAAAACGAAAACGTTTCTTATATAAAGCAGTAGAAGCAAAAATTATTTAAGGTGTGCAAATGTTTACAAAAAAAGAAAAATATCCGTTATTACCACTAAGAGATATAGTTGTATATCCCAAGATGATAGTACCGCTGTTTGTCGGGCGGCCAAAGTCGATTAACGCTCTCCAAAAGGCGGTTGAAGATGGACAAAACGTAGTCCTGACCACACAAAAAGATCCCAGTATTGAAGATCCAAAAGCCGATGACATTTATCATGTCGGCACACTAGGCACGATATTACAGCTTCTCAAACTTCCAGATGGGACGGTTAAGGTTTTAATAGAAGGGCTTGAAAGGGTAAAATTAGACAAGATAGAAATACTCGAGGATATGGCTGAGGCCGAGATTACGATTCTTCCTGATGCCCAAGAGGACAATCCCGAGCTTGAGGGGATAGTCAGAGCTGTTTTATCACAGTTTGAAGAATACGTTAAATTGTCCAAAAAAACTCCGCCTGAGGTTTTGGTATCGGTTAGCCAAATAGATGATTACACCAAATTAGCCGACACCATAGCCTCGCATTTAGCACTTAAAATTGCTGATAAGCAAGCATTATTGGAAGGAAAATCTTTGGCTGAGCGATTTGAGATGTTGCTTGGTTTTATGGATGCAGAAATTACCATGCTTGAGGTTGAAAACAAGATTCGCAATCGAGTTCGCAAGCAAATGGAAAAAAGCCAAAAAGAATATTATTTGAATGAGCAAATGAAAGCCATTCAAAAAGAGCTTGGTGACGGCGACGAGGAAGATGAAATATCGTCTTATATGAAGAAGATTGAAAAGGTGAAATTATCCAAAGAAGCCAAAGACAAAGCGCTTGCCGAAGTTAAGAAGCTAAAAAACATGGGGCCAAATTCGGCCGAGGCCACGGTGGTGCGCAATTATCTGGATTGGATATTGGACATTCCCTGGAAGAAACGTTCAAAAGTTAATAAGGATTTGCAATATGCTCTTGATGTTCTAAATGCCGATCACTATGGATTAGATAAGGTAAAAGAGAGGATAGTTGAGTTTTTGGCAGTTCAGGCTCGTTCAGATAAGGTAAGGGGACCGATTCTATGTTTGGTTGGTCCTCCGGGTGTTGGCAAGACATCTTTGGGTAAGTCGATAGCCAAAGCTACGGGGCGTGCTTTTGTCCGCACCTCTTTGGGCGGTATGCGTGATGAAGCCGAGATCAGGGGGCATCGCCGTACCTATATTGGCTCAATGCCTGGCAAAATTATCAAAGGCATGAAAAAGGCCGGCACCACCAATCCGCTTTTTTTGTTAGATGAGATTGACAAGCTCGGCAATGACTACCGCGGAGATCCGTCCTCGGCATTGTTAGAGGTTTTGGATCCTGAGCAAAACGCGACATTTAATGATCATTATCTGGAGGTTGATTATGATTTATCCGATGTGATGTTTGTAACCACTGCCAACTCGTTGGATATGCCAAGGCCGTTGCTTGACAGGATGGAAATTATTCGTCTTTCAGGCTATACCGAAGATGAGAAGATAGAAATAGCCAAGCGTCATCTGATGCCAAAAATATTTAAGGAAAACGGGGTAAAGGAAAAAGAGCTTAGTATTAAGCCGGATGCTATTCGTGACATAATAAGGTATTATACCCGCGAGGCGGGAGTACGTAATCTGGAGCGAGAACTGTCAACCATTGCCCGCAAAGCAGTCAAAGAGATTTTGCTTGCCGGTAACAAAGAGAAGCTTCCCATTGTGGTAAATGCCAAAAATTTGGAGAAATATTTAGGCGTAATCAAATACCGCTATGGCGAGGCAGAACAAAAAGACCAAATTGGTGTAACCACTGGTCTTGCTTGGACTGAGGTTGGTGGCGACATCTTATTTATTGAGGCGGTAGATATGCCAGGCAAAGGTATTGTCAAACAAACCGGCAAACTTGGTGATGTGATGAAAGAATCTATTGAGACGGCCTATTCGGTTGTGCGTTCACATTCCAAAGAACTTGGCATCGATCCTAAAGTATTTGAAAAGACCGATATTCACGTCCATGTACCGGAAGGTGCCACACCCAAAGACGGTCCTTCGGCAGGCATTGCCATGTATACCACGTTGGTTTCGGTATTAACCAAAATACCGGTAAGGAAAGACGTTGCCATGACCGGCGAAATAACTTTGCAGGGCAGGGTGTTGCCGATAGGAGGACTGAAAGAGAAATTGCTTTCAGCTTTGCGCGGTGGTATAAAGACTGTCATTATCCCCAAAGACAATGAAAAAGAATTGAATGAGATACCTGATAATGTAAAAGAGGGATTAAAAATTATTCCGGTGTCAGATGTCAAAGAGGTATTAAAAATAGCTATTCGCAAGCAGACAACAAAAAAGAAATAGATTCTTTTCATTTTCTTTTCAAAGGCCCGATCCTCAAAAGACTCGGGCTTTTTTATTAAAAATAAGTTTTAGATGACGTCAAATCATAATTTTTTTGTGGATAAAGCGGTCAAAAGGGCTAAAAATGTTGATAAATAAAGCATTTTCATTTGACAGACAGTATTTTTAATGCTCAAATTTTGATGTGAGCAAGGGAAAACCTTGGTTCATTTGTTTATAACTTATATTAGAGGGAGTCCTCACCGTGAATAAAAATGAATTGATTTCTAGCATTGCTAGTTCAACTGGCCTTACCAAGACTGATTCTGCTAAGGCTTTGGATGCATTCGTATCTTCAATCACCAACGCTTTGAAAAAAGGTGACGAAGTTCGCCTTGTTGGTTTTGGTACATTTGCTGTAACCAAGAGAGCTGCTACAACCGGCCGCAACCCCCGCACGGGCGCTGCTATCAAAATTCCGGCTCGCAAGCAGGCTAAATTCAAAGCTGGTAAAGCTTTGCAAGACTCTGTAAACTAATATGGATATATTAGCGGATTAAACCGTTTTTATATAACAAGTTTATAAGCGAAACGAGGTATCTGATTGGATACCTCGTTTTTTTATTAGTTGCCTTACAGAAAACCCCGAGTTTACTCGGGGCTGAATGCCAAGGTGTTGGAACAACACCGCTCCACGCCAACGAGCGTGGTCAAACCGTAAGGTTTGTAGCTGTTATAGAAC
>CALXUO010000031.1 GCA_944391695.1 uncultured Alphaproteobacteria bacterium | reverse complement strand
ATTATCGCCTCTTGCTTTTTTATAAGCTTGTCGCCACCGGCGGCTTCTATCTGAGACGAAAATTTGGACAACCCAGGCAACATTCCCATTATGCCGCCAAGCGAACCAATCTTTTGAATCTGCTTTAACTGCGAAAGCATATCCTCCAAATTAAACGCACCTTTCATCATCTTTTGAGCCAGCTTTTCGGCATCTTCTTTATCAACATTGTCCATCGCTTTTTCCACCAGCGAGACAACATCGCCTTGACCCAAAATACGCCCGGCCAGCCTGTCGGCATGAAACTCTTCTATCTCATCTAATTTTTCACCAAGGCCCAAAAACTTTATCGGTACACCCGATACCATCTTCATCGACAAAGCGGCGCCTGCTCTTGAAGAACCGTCAACCCTGGTCAAAACAAGCCCCGTGATGCCAATCTGCTCATTAAACTCGCGGGCAACATTGCAGGCGTCTTGGCCAATCATGGCATCGGCAACCAACAATACCTCAGTCGGATTGGCTATCTTTTTGACCTCTTTAACCTCGTCCATCAAAACTTGGTCAATGTGCAAACGCCCGGCTGTATCCAAAATGATGACATCAAAACCGCCCTTCTTGGCAAACTCTATCGCCCTTTTGGTGGTTGTGGCCGGCTTCTCGCCTTTGACAATCGGCAAAGAACAACCGCCGATTTGACTTGCCAACTGAGCCAACTGCTCCTGCGCCGCCGGACGATAGATGTCAAGCGATACCAGTAATACTTTTTTCTTGTTTTTTGCAGCCAATCTTTTGGCTAACTTGGCCGAGGTTGTCGTTTTGCCGGAGCCTTGCAGACCAACCATCAATACACAAACCGGAGCCGGAGCGTTGAGGTTTAGCCCCTCGCCTTCAGAGCTTAGGAGTTTTAACAACTCGTCATGGACAATTTTTACCACCATTTGTCCAGGCTGAATCGAGCGAACCACCTTCTCGCCCAAGGCCTGTTCTTTGACATGGGCAATAAAATCTTTGACCACCGGAAGCGAAACATCGGCCTCCAGCAAGGCAACCCTTATCTCGCGCATGGCGGTATTAATATCATCTTCTGACAAAACACCGCGCGAGGTGATTTTGTTGAAAATGCCGGTTAGTTTATCGCTCAATGCCTCAAACATTTATTACCAAACCTTTTTATATATACTATTGCACGCCAGTGTGCGAACCCTCGCTGACTGGCGGCACTCCGTAGAGTGTGTTGAATTTTCAGACCTTTTAATTAGAAAATCTGCTTGGGTTATAAACAAATTTTTGTGGCTTGTCAAGCTTAAAAATCGCTCTTTTATGATTATCTTTAGACCCAAACAATATTTAATCGGGAGATTTGAGATATGAAGACGGTAATTATCGGCGGCGGAGGATCGGGAATGGCGGCGGCAACCCATTTGCGCCGGCAAGACGAAAATATGGAAATCGTCGTACTTGAAAAATCTGACGAATTTGCCGTTGCGGTTTGCGGGCTTCCTTATATGTTGGAGGGAAAAATTAAAGATAAAGATGAGCTTATCGGTGCAACGATTGAACAAATGAGGCGAATTTTTAGGATTGACATCAGGCTTAATACCGAGGTTTTGAACATTGAGCCAAAGGAACAAAAAATTTTGCTAAAATCAGAAAAAATTGATTATGACAAACTGATAATTGCCACCGGAGGACTGCAACTGAGGCCAGATATACCGGGAATTTTGGCTGATAATATCTTTACTTTGCACAATCTTTATTCTACCCAACGGATAATTGATTATTTTTGGGGTCTTAATGCCAGAAACGTCGTTATTTTGGGCGGCAACGAAATCGGCCTCAGGGTGGCCGAGGCCTTGGCTCAAAACAACGGCAAAGTTACCATTGTGGACAAGGCAAACCACATCTTAAGCGAGCTTGATTATGATTTTGCCGATTTTGTTAAACAAAAACTTGAAAAATCGGGTCTCAACATCCTGACCAACACCACAATCAAAGAATTTTTGCCTGATAAAGCCCTGCTTGGTAACGGCTCCAAACTAAAATATGATTTGGCAATCATAGCAGCAGGCAGCAAGGTTTGTGTCAAATTGCCGATTATGGCTGATATTGAGATTGGCACAAGCGGCGGAATTGTCGTTAATCAACACATGGAAACATCGGTTGAAAATATTTTGGCCTGCGGCGACGGTATTGAGCTGCTTGATTTGATTACGCAAACACCAAAGCGCATTGGCGATGCCGCAACCGCCATACGTAGCGCCAAAGTGGCCGCCGATAACGCTATTGGCATAAAAAGCCAGATTGATTTTGTAGTCAGAAACAATATTATAAAAGTGTTTGATCTTTTTATCGGAATGACCGGATGCAACGAAACCGAACTTAAACAAGCCGGCATCCCCTATCACAAACTATATTTTTCGCAAGAAAACGGCGAAAACTATCTCCCATCATCCAAACATATGTTTATGAAGCTTTTGTTTGGACTTGACGGCGCTATATTGGGATTGCAGGCTTGCGGCAAAACCGGAATTGATACCAGGCTTAATATCGTGGCGGCGCTGATAGCTCAAAAAGCCAAAGTTCATGACATGGCCGAAGTTCATATCGCTTATTTTCCGGAACTGACTAAGGCCAAAGATGCTATAAACAACATGGGAACCATGGCCGAGGAAATAAATTTTGACCACCTCAAAATGGCGGATGATGACAACATTAAAGAAGACGATGTTTGGCTTAATGTCGGAAACGGCAAACAACCATCAGGTTTTGAGCCAAAATCGGCAATTAATATTCCGCTGGCGGCTTTACGAGAAAACCTAGTCTCTTTGCCCAAAAACAAAAAAATAATTATCTCGGGCAACGGCGGATATGATGCTTATTTGGCCTATTGTATTTTGTCGCAACGAGGGTTTGATAATGCTTTTTTGTTGAACTCGACAGCGGCTTGGCAATAAATTATTTTAAATTATAAAAAAAATGCTTGCAAGTTATGAAATTTTAGATTATCAAGGTGATGTCTTTGCAAGGTCCCATCGTCTAGTGGCCTAGGACATCGCCCTCTCACGGCGGTAACGCGAGTTCGAGTCTCGCTGGGATCACCAATTAAAAACGCCCTTTCTTGATCTGTCCCCCATAAATTGGACAAATAAAAAAAGTCCCGAGGGATCAGTCAAGAGGGAGAGTTAAGCAAATGACATCGGCGTTGAGCCGGTGTCATTTTGTTTAAGCTCCACTGACAACGTTCAT
>CALXUO010000030.1 GCA_944391695.1 uncultured Alphaproteobacteria bacterium | reverse complement strand
CTGACGGGCCTTCACAACAATCTCTCTCAAGTAATCTACCTGTTCACAAGAAAGAAAATTCTTTCCGGTTGCCAATTGAGGAGCGAATTCAGGTCTGATGCTTTTAACTTCGTTTGACTGAAAAATTTCTTTTGCCATAATTATAGAGTTTTTTAAAGTTAATAATTTTTATCAATGGCAACAACATATCACATTTTGCCGGGGTGGTCAACCATAAAAATGACAAAAATATATTTTTTTGTCAAAAAAAAGAGGCCTCGCTTTGCGAAACCTCTTAAAATCAAAGCAAATCAAAGATTATTGCTGATTAATCAGCACAATCTCCACCCGGCGGTTTTGCTCGCGTCCTGCGGCGGTTGCATTAGATGCAATCGGGTTGGCCGCGCCATATCCCGTGGCAATAATCCGATTCGCCGCCACACCCTGTACTTTCAAGAAATCAGCCACCGCATTGGCTCTTCTTTGCGACAAGGGCAGGTTAATGGCATTATTTCCGGTGTTGTCGGTATAGCCGTTTACCTGGATTAAGGTCTTGTCATATTCTTTCAACACCTTGGCAATCGATACCACCACCGGTTGGAACGACGATTTGATATAAGCCTCGTTGGTGTCAAAAGTGATATTTCCGGGCATAATCAGATAAATCTGACCGTTGAGTTCCTTAACCTGCACGCCGGTTCCGACCAGCTCCTGGCGCAATTTTGCCGCCTGATAGTCCATATATCCGCCGGCCGCAGCCCCGCTGGCCGCACCAATTCCGGCGCCAATCAGCGCACCTTTTTCACCACCGGCCAAAGCGCCAATCCCAGCGCCCAAAGCCGTGCCGATTCCGGCGCCCCATGCCGTCTTAGCAACTTTTGTCTCGCCCGTATAAGGATCGGTTGCACAAGCCGCAAGCATAGTTGTCATAATTATTGCCGATAAAATTTTTTTCATTTTTGCTCTCCTTTAAGTTTAGTATCCAACAATTTGGCCGCATCCAAACCCGAAGCAACCGCCTCAACAATGGTCGATCCGCCGATTTTGCAATCTCCGGCATAAATAATATTCTCATGCTCAATCGGTTTTTCGGCTCTGCTTCCAATTGCTTTAATAATCATATCAAAGTTTTTGCGTTTGACAACCGAATCGGCAATATCTTCATATCCTTTTTCTCCCGGCTGGGTAGATAAAGTGTAGACATCAAGTTTGTCTCCGTTCCTTTCCACCTTGCAAACTCTGGTAGTGGTCATCAAATCAATTTGCCGATTGAGCAACTCCTGCATTTCTTTTTTGGTAACTTTCATATCAAAGATTTTGCGTCTGACAAACAGTGTTACCGTATCCGCGCCCAAATTTTTGGCCGTCATGGCACAATCTGCCGCCACATTGCCGCCGCCGATAATCCCCACTTTTTTAGCACCGGCAAATTTATCTGGTTCTTTTAGATATTCGGCATAAGGCACCACATTTTCTTCACCCTCAACCCCAAGCCCGATTACATTTTGCTCGCCGATTGCCATAATCACCCCGTCAAACCCTTGGTCTAACAACTCCAACGGGCTGTCAACTTGAGTGTTAAATTCAATCTCGGCCTTGCCGATACGGTTGATATAATTCCAGTCATCTTCAATAACTTCATAGGGCAGGCGATAATCCGGAATCAAATTAAGCGCTCCGCCAACCTTGTCTGTTTTTTCAAACAATTTGACAGCATATCCCAGTTTAATCAGCTTCCACGCCGCCGCCATCCCCGCAGGTCCCGCGCCGACAATGGCAATTTTTTTGCCGTTTTCAGGCTCTGACACGCCATCAACCATATCTTCGCGATATTTGTTAATAAGCGTTGCCTGCACCAAAGGAATATTAATCGGAAAATCAATCTTGCCGCGCACGCAGGCCTTCATACAAAACTGATCCGGACAAATCAGCCCGCAGGTATGCCCCATCGGATTGTTTTTGCAAATTGAGGCAACCGCTTCCTTATATTCTCCGTTTTTTGCATGTTGAATAAACTCTTGCGGCGAGCAATTAACCGGGCAGGCGCTCATGCAGGGTTTTGTTGCACAGTTCAAACACCGATTAAGCTCGGCCTCAAATTGCGCCTTGTTAAGATATAGCTTGTTGTTCATCATAAAAAATCTCTTAAATCATAGCCATGCCGCCATTGACATGGATGGTTTGCCCCGTGATGTATCCGGCCTCGTCGCTGGCCAAGAACACGGCAGCATTGGCCACATCTTCGGGCGAGCCCATCTTGGCCATCGGAATTGTTTCAAGCAAATGCTCTTTGGCTTTCTCAGACAACACATCGGTCATCGGCGTTTTGATAAACCCCGGTGCTAGGCAGTTAATGGTAATTCCTCTTGATGCCACTTCCAACGCCATCGATTTAGACATACCGATAAGTCCGGCCTTACTTGCGGCATAGTTGCTTTGCCCAGCATTACCAATAACCCCGACAATTGATGTCATATTAATAATTCTGCCAAACCTATGTTTGAGCATCCCCGGCAACACCGCCTTAGACAACAAAAAGCTCGAGGTCAAATTGGTATCCAACACCTTGTGCCAGGATTCGGATGATATCTTCAACGACAGGTTATCTTTGGTAATGCCGGCATTGTTGATTAAGACATCAATTTTGCCGCAGTCAGCTTCAACTTTTGCCACCAGTGCGGCAATATTGTTTTCATCACTCAAATCAACCGCATAAATCTTGACCACACCGTCAGGCAGCTCGTTTTTTCTAAAATCTTCCAGCTTGGTCTCATCGCGCCCGACAATGGCAAGCTCGGCACCTTGGCGTTGAAACAACTTGCATATTCCTCTGCCAATACCACCTGTTGCACCGGTAATAAGGACGGTTTTCCCTTTAAAATCAAGCATTTTGTAGTCTCCTTTGAGATTATACCGCTTGGGCATAAGATTTAAGCATTTCTTCAGCCGTTATTACTTCCGCATCAGGCAAAGTTTTCTTAATCAAACCGCTCAATACATTACCAAAACCGCACTCAATATATCTTCCGGCGCCCATTTGCTGCATATAAACAACACTTTCCTGCCACATAACCGTATTGGTAATCTGCTTAACCAACAGTTCTTTAATTTCCGTTGTATTAGAATATTCTTGGGCCGTTAAGTTACTTATAACTTTAACTTTGGGCTCACTAAATCTGGTGCTGGCAATAACACCTGCCATCTTATCGGCAGCACTTTGCATCAAAGGCGAGTGAAAAGCCCCCGAAACCGGCAGCATAACAGCCCGTTTAACTCCTTGTTCTTTGGCTATTTCACAAGCTTTTTCAACTGTGTCTTTGCTGCCGCTCAACACAATTTGCGCCGGCGAGTTTGAATTCCCGACAAAACATCCCGCCATATCGGAAATTGCCTCGGCTTTGGCGTAGTCAAACCCGATTAAAGCAGCCATAGCGCCCGGGTTGTCAATACACGCCTGCATCATATAGGCACCTCTTGCTTTAAGCAACTTGGCCGTATCTTCCAACGACAAACTACCCGCCGCACAAAGCGCCGAATATTCGCCCAAAGAATGCCCTGCCATAAATTTAACCTCGTCAAGGTTAATAAGTCCCAAGCTTTTCAACACCTCAAAATAAGCCATCGAGGCAGCCATAATGGCAGGCTGGGCATTTGAAGTTTTGTTCAACTCCTCAATTTCTCCTTCAAACATCACGCGGCTGAGCTTGAAATTAAGCGCATCATCAACTATGTCAAATACTTCTTTGGCCACGGCAAAATTATCATATAAATCTTTGCCCATGCCAATTTTTTGCGATCCCTGTCCCGGGAAAACCAATACATCTGATATAATTTCCATCGTTAAATCCTTAAATTTTCTTAAATATCAAAGATGCGTTGGTTCCGCCAAATCCAAACGAGTTAGACATTGCAATCTCAACATCACATTTGCGAGCCTCATTCGGAACCAAATCCATTCCCTTAACCTCATCAATCGGATCTTCCAGATTGAGAGTAGGGGGCAGCATACCGGTTTCGATAGCCTTCACGCAGAACACCGCCTCAACCGCACCTGCCGCACCCAGCAAATGGCCGATAGCCGACTTGGTCGACGACATCTTAAGATTCGGGCAGTCAACAAACAATTCCGAAACAGCTTTTGCCTCCATGGCATCACCAATCATGGTAGAAGTACCATGGGCATTAATATAAGTAACCTCTTGCGGTTTTATTCCTGATTTGCGCAAAGCCTCGCTCATTGCTTGTTTTGCACCTTCACCGTCCGGTGCCGGAGAGGTAATGTGATAAGCATCACCAGATGTTCCGTAACCGATTATCTCGGCATAAATTTTGGCGCCTCTTTTCTTGGCATGCTCATATTCTTCCAATACAACCACACCTGCACCTTCACCCATAACAAATCCGTCATGCCCCTTGTCCCAAGGACGCGATGCCTTCTGAGGCGTGTCATTATAGCTGTGAGACAATGCCTTTGCCTGCATAAATCCGGCAATACCCAATGCGCAAACGGCCGATTCGGCACCACCTGCAATCATAACATCGGCATCATCCATCACAATCGCCTGATAAGCATGGGCAATCGCATGCGAGCCCGTGGCACAAGCCGTAACACAAGAAAGGTTAGGTCCCTTAAATCCGTGGTTGATTGATACATGACCCGATATCATATTGATAATCGTTGCCGGAATAAAAAACGGGCTTATACGTCTTGGTCCAGAGGCGGCCAAAATTTTGGCATTGTCATCAATGGTTTTCAAACCACCGATACCAGACCCGATTATAACACCGGTACGTTTCTTTTCTTGTTCATCTTCAGGCGCCCATTTAGCGTCCTTAATTGCTTCTTCTGCCGCGGCAATACCAAACAAAATAAAGTCATCAACTCTTCTTTGTTCTTTTGGTTCCATAATTTCATCGGCATTAAATTGCCCCGGCTCGGTTCCTTTAACAACTTCACCTGCCACCTTTACACTAAAGTTTTCGGTATCAAATTTAGTAATATTTCTGATGGCCGATTTGCCTGCAACAATCGAATTCCAAGCCAAATCAACTCCCATTCCAAAAGGTGTCAAAGCACCCAAACCCGTAACTACAACTCTTTTCATTGTCGTTTTCCTTTGTTATTTTTGAAAAATGTTTTCTTGCTTAAAAATTCCATCTCGCAGATTAATTACGCCGCCGCCCCAGCACATTCCGGCGCCAAATCCGCAAATAATAGCTTTTGACGGAGTTTTTATTTTGCCGTCTTTAATTCCTTCACCAATGGCTATCAAAATAGATGAGGCAGAAGTATTGCCAAGTTTTTCAATATTGGAAATAACCTTGCTGTCATCATAGCCTAAGCGCTCTTGCACTGCTTTTATAATACGCTGATTAGCTTGGTGCAAAACCAGATAATCAATATCTTCGGCATATATGTTGTTTTTTGCCAAGATATCATCGGTGATATAAGGCGGAATAATATTAGCCACAAATTTGTAGACATCTTGCCCCTTCATGGTGCAAATTTGCCGTGTCGGAGTTTGGTCTACAAACGGGCAGTTGCCTTTTAAGGAAGGCATGGTTATATAATCGCCCACTTCGCCGTCAGCCTTAATATCAACCACCAAAATATCAGAAGTATCTCCGGCCGAAATAACGGCAGAGCCGATACCGTCGCCAAACAATATAGATGTCCTGCGATCAGCCCAATCCACATAACGAGAGCAATTATCAATTGTTACCAGCAAAATATTTTTAGCCATTCCCGACTTGATATAGGCCTTGGCAATGTCAAGCCCGTAAACAAAACCCGAGCAGGCAACCGAAATATCAAACGCCGGAACATTTTTCTTAATTCCAAGCATTTTTTGTACCATACAAGAAGAAGACGGCATAAATTGCACCGGCATTGATGTTGCCGCCACAATCAAATCCAATTCTTCTTTATCAATTCCGGCATTTTTAATTGCTTGATTAGCCGCTTTTTGCAACAAATCAAAAGCCTCTTCATCACTTGCAAAAAAGCGTCTTTCTTTAATTCCGGTGCGGGTATAAATCCACTCATCCGAAGTATCATAAATTTTGGTCAAATCATCATTGGTAACAATTCTGCTTGGTATGGCATAACCGATACCTTTAATAATCGGCAAATTATTTGTTGTCATTATTTTTATCCTGTCTTTTTTCCAAAAATTTCTCCAACCAATGGATATTATAAATACCATCAACAAATTCAGGTGAGGATATTATTTCCTCATGTAGCGGCAACGTTGTCGTAACTCCGCCGATAACAAACTCGCGTAAAGCCCGTTTAAGCCGCAGCAAAGTAGCACTACGCGAGGTTCCTCTGACAATAAGTTTGGCAATCATACTGTCATAAAACGGAGGTATCCTGTATCCGGAATAAACTTCCGAATCAACTCTGACCCCAAGTCCGCCCGGCACATGCCATTCGGCAATTTTTCCTGGGTTAGGAGCAAAAGTAAAAGGATCCTCGGCATTAATCCGGCATTCTATTGCCGAGCCATGAAACTTAATATCATCTTGGGTATATCCAAGCTTTGCCCCGTTGGCAATTTTGATTTGCTCTCTTACAATATCAATATCGGTAACCGCCTCGGTAATCGGGTGTTCCACTTGCAAACGAGTATTCATCTCCAAGAAATAAAATTCGCCGTCCTCAAACAAAAACTCCAAAGTTCCGGCGCCAAAATAGCCGATTTTTTTAATTGCCGAGCATACAATTGAGCAAATCTCATCGCGTTTTTCTTTATTTAATGCTGGAGAAGGGGTCTCCTCAATCAACTTTTGGTGTTTGCGTTGGATTGAGCAGTCTCTCTCTCCCAGATGAACAACATTACCATGCATATCAGCCAAAATTTGGATTTCGATATGCCGTGGTTTCTGCAAATATTTTTCCATAAACACCACATCACTGGTAAACGAAGCCTTGGCCTCAGCTTTTGCCATCGTAAATGCCGATTCAACCTCATCTTCGCTAAAAGCGGTCTTCATACCTTTGCCGCCGCCACCGTCTTTGGCTTTGATAATTACCGGATAACCAATTTCTTTGGCCCATTTTTTTGCCTCCTCGACACTTTCCAAAGCAGGTGATCCTTTAGTTACCGGCAATCCTGCCTCAATGGCAACTTTTTTGGAGGCAATTTTATCTCCCATCAAACGCATTTGTTCCGGTGTCGGGCCGATAAAAGTCAGACCGTGTTTAATTACCATCTCGGCAAAATCGGCATTTTCCGACAAGAATCCATATCCGGGATGAATGGCATCTGCACCAGTAACAATAGCCGCCGAAATTATGGCTGTTTTATTAAGATAAGAATCTTTTGATTGCGGTCCCCCGATACAAACCGCTTCATCGGCCAGTCTTACATGCATGGCATCTTTATCGGCGGTTGAGTGTACGGCAACCGTTTTTATTCCCATCTCATGGCAAGCGCGATTAATCCTTAACGCAACCTCGCCACGGTTTGCAATCAACACTTTTTCAAACATATTTTTTCCGTCTTTTATCCAATTACAAACAATGGTTCGTCATATTCCACGGCCGAGCCAGAAGTAACCAAAATATCTTTAATAACCCCGCCTTTGGGTGATTTAATCTGATTAAAGGTTTTCATAGCCTCAATCAGACACAAAATATCACCTTCCTTAACCGTGTCGCCGACTTTAACATAAGGAGCCTCATTAGGATTTGCCGACAAATACAAAACCCCAACCATCGGCGATTTAATGGTTTCTCCGGATGCCGGCAAATTGGCAGCTCCTGCTTGATTATTTACTGCAACATCAGATGCTTGCACCGGTTGAGCCACCATCGGCATCGGCTGCGGAATAGGGGCAACAACCTGAGCTTGAACCGGGACTTCTTTTGCGCGATTGGTAACAATAATATGCAAACCGTCTTTATCATAGTCAATCGATTCCAAATCAAGCTCGCTTACGATTTTGGCAATCGATTCAATACAGGCAATATCTTCTTGAGCCATTATTTTTCTTCCTTCATTTTAGCAAATTCGCCCAACAATTCAGAAACTTCCTGAGCACGGTTAATATTAACCATTCCTTGTTTGTTGTATCCGCCATCGACATGCAAAATTTCGCCGGTTACGCCGCTTGCCATATCACTCAACAAATAAACAGCTGAGTTTCCAACATCATCAATACTCATATTGCGTCCCAAGAAAGCGTTGGCCTTGTTCCAACCCAAAATATTTCTAAAATCACCGATGCCGGCAGCGGCCAAAGTTCTGATAGGACCTGCCGAAATAGCATTAACTCTGATATTCTGTTCGCCCAAATCTCTGGCCAAATACATCACCGAAGTTTCCAAAGCCGATTTGGCAATTCCCATAACATTATAGTTCGGAATAACCCTTTCCGCGCCCAAATAAGACAATGTCAAAAAGCTGGCGCCGTCGTTGGCGATTTTAGATGCTCTGGCACAAATATCGGTAAACGAATAGCATGAGATATGCATAGTATTAAGGAAATTGGCCAAAGTTGTATCGCAATATCTTCCCTTAAGCTCGTTTTTATCCGAAAAAGCCACAGCATGAACCACAAAATCAATTTTGCCCCAAGCCTTTTCAATCTCCTTAAATAAATTGTCGAGACTTGCCTCTTCAGTAACATTGCAGGGCAATATAATTTTTGAGCCCAAACTTTCGGCCAAAGCGCGTACACGTTTCTCCAAAGTTTCACCTTGGTAGGTAAAGGCCATCTCGGCGCCTTGCTCATGCAAAGCTTTGGCAATCCCCCAAGCGATTGAGTGGTCGTTAGCCAAGCCCAAAATAATACCTTTTTTATTTTTCATTGCTTCTTTCACTAAATTTCTCCTTAAAATATTTTAATTTGATTACAGGCCTTTTTTGATTGTCTCAATCAATTCCTTAATTGTCGGCCAAGATCCGCGGTTAAACAACGGATCGGTTTTAAACTTAAATGCATTTTTTCCCGAAAACAAAATATTATCCAAAATACTACCCTTATGCCCAACCTCGATCAAAGATTTTCTGATGCAATAAGAGCGTAAATCAGGCAATTTTCCGGTTGTTCCCGTGTGGCTTGACCAACTCGAAAATTTGCAAGCTGACAAGCAGCCGCAGCAATCCTTAATATCTTCCATATCCTGAGCTTTTTCATCTTTAGTCAAAAAGATAAGAGTATTATCAGGCGTTGCCGAAAGACAAACTCTGCCTTTCTTTTCCTGTTCGTCAAATATCGGCAAATCCTGTTTGCGCACATAATAAGTCGTATTTTTCGAATAAATAATCGGCTCCGAAAATTCTTCCGTTTGCTCCTTGCTGAAAGGAACTTCATTGTTTTTGCGCTCAAACAACTTCATAATAAAATTGTTTTTGATTGCCGATGATAAAAATCCCGTCGGACTAAAATCTTGAATAACCACATCATCAATATTAAGATGCAACATCAACTTTTTCCAAGCCTGGCTTATTGGGCTTTCTTTAGTCAGCAACGGGCGAGTCCCAAATTGAAACCCGACTTTTCCAATCTCCGGATTGTCGATATAATCTTGCCAATCATTTAATGACCAAACTCCGCCGGCAATAATAATCGGCACATCGTTTAGCCCGTTGGCATTAAGCACTTTGCGTAATTCCACCACTTTTTCATAAGGGCTTTGGGGCTTTTCCACTTCATCGGTATTAGAAAAACCGCAGTGTCCGCCAGCAAACCAGGGATCTTCATAAATCACGCCGCCCATATATTCCTTATATTTGTCATACCCGCGTTTAATCAATATTTGCAAAGCTCTCCCTGACGATACAATCGGATAATAAAACACTTTAAATTGAGATGTTAGTTCAGCCAACTTTATTGGTAGTCCAGCACCAGATACCACCCCGTTAATTAAGCCTTTGGCTCTTTCCAAAACATTTTTGATTAGGTATTGACTGTCCGCCAACTCCCACAAAACATTCATATTGATAAGGCCGTTACCGTTTGATATTTCATGAGCCATCCGCGCCTGACTTAAGCACCCCTCAACAGCTTGATCCATCATTTGTTGGTGGCGCTCTGGTCTTGATTTGGCGGTAATATCTATCTGGCAGATATTTCCTTGTTCGTCACAAACATCAGGAAACACGGCCGAAAATGTGCCGACACAATTTTCTTTGGCCCAAGCACCGGCAGTTTTACCGTTGCTGACGTTAACACCGCGTCCCCCCTCAAACAACGGAAACACGTTTTTGCCGCACAAATCCAAAAGTTTAAGCTCCTTCATTTTATTATCCTTTTACGAAGGTGTTAGAAAGTAAGTTAAGCAGGCAAATAAGCTTTTCACGCAAATCTTTACGGTCCACAATCATATCTACCATACCATGTTTTTTCAAATATTCGGCTTTCTGAAACCCGGCCGGCAAATCAGCCTTAATAGTCTCTTTAATAACTCTGGCGCCGGCAAAAGCAATCAAGGCATCAGGCTCGGCAATGGTAATATCGCCAAGCATGGCAAAAGATGCCGAAACACCGCCCGTGGTCGGGTTGGTCAAAACCACGATATAAGGCAGGTGCTTGTCTTTCAAGAGTTTAACCGCCAAAGTGGTTCTGGCCATTTGCATCAAAGACAAAATTCCTTCTTGCATTCTGGCACCACCCGATGCCGTAACCAAAATAAGCGGCATATGGTGTTTAATGGCAAATTCGGCCGCTTGGACAATTCCTTCGCCGACGGCAATTCCCATTGAGCCGCCGATAAAATTAAAATTCATAACACCGACAACCACGCCGTGTCCGCCCATTTTGCCATAGGCTGCAACAAAAGCCTCGTCAAACTTGGTCTTTTCTCTTGCTGACTTAAGCTTGGAGCGATAGTCTTTGGTATCTTTGAAATTTAGAGGATCTTCCTTAACTTTAGGTGTTTCCAAATAAGTATATTCGCTGTCATCAAACAACATATTCAAGCGTTTGCGCGGCCGCAGATACAAATGATATCCGCAGTGCGGGCAAACATAAAGATTTTTTGCCAACTCTTGCCCATAAATCATTGCATCGCATTGCGGACACTTATCCCACAAATTATCAGGCACGTCTTTTTCGGTTTTGGCAACCGAAAGTTTGGGTCTAACATAATCAAGTAGCCAGTTCATATTTAACCCTCCTTAGCAACACGTGTCATTGCCAAAAATTTCTTTTCCCGGTCTTTGGCCAAATTCTGAGGCGTCAGTTTTTTCAACTCGTCCAAATGTTTGGCAATAACTTCGCCTGCACGTTTAATTGTCTCTTCTCTGAACCGGTGTGCTCCGCCGCAAGGCTCTGGTATAATTTCATCTGCTACACCAAATTTATACAAATCCTGAGCGGTCAGCTTAAGGGCATTAGCCGCTTTTTTCATCGCCGCTCCATCACGCCACAAAATTGAGGCGCATCCTTCCGGAGATATAACCGAATATACAGAATGTTCAAGCATCAAGATACGATTAGCCGCCGCAAGCGCAATAGCTCCGCCGGAACCTCCTTCGCCGATAATCACGGCAATATAAGGCACTTCCAACTTAAATCCTTCCATAATACACGAGGCAATAGCCTCTGCCTGGCCGCGCTCTTCACCTTCGATTCCCGGAAAAGCACCGGCAGTGTCAATCAAAGATATAATCGGGATATTAAAATGGTTGGCCAAATCCATCAACCTTTTGGCTTTGCGGTACCCCTCAGGTTTTGCCATACCAAACCCGTGGCGAATACGGCTCTCCAAATCATTGCCTTTTTCCTGCGCAACAATCATCACCGATTGTCCGTTAAAAAAGCCCAGTCCGCCGATAATAGCCTCGTCATCACCAAAGGATTTATCTCCGGCCAAAGGCATAAAATTATCAATCAATGCATTGATATAATCAATACTATGCGGACGATTGGCATGCCTTGCCACACAAACCTTCTGCCAAGGAGTAAGCTTGGAGTAGGTTTCTTTAAGCATTTGTTGAACTTTTTTCTCTAAATTACTGATTTCTTTGTTGAAATCCTTAGCAAGCTTGTCGTCACAACAAGACTTCAATTCCTGTATTTTGCTCTCAAGCTTATAGATAGGCTCCTCAAAGTCCAGATAGATAGTTTTGTCAGCCATTTCAATATCCTTAAAAAATCCTACCGGCTCATCAAAGCGGTCAATATAGCCTCGGCATGCAAAACACCATTGCATTTAGCCTTGCATTTAAACCGATAGACGCCGCGGCATTCTTTTTCTTTGACCACATGCATTTCCATAACATCGCCGGGCAAAAAAGGTTTGCGGAATTTAGCTTCATCAATTCCCATAAACAAAACAGCCTTGTCGTTTCCGCCGCCGACAAAGTCTTTAACCACCAGACCGCAAGTTTGCGCCATAGCTTCCATAATAAGCACACCAGGCATAATAGGATTCTCGGGAAAATGTCCGGTAAATTGTGGTTCGTTTACGGTTATGTTCTTAAAACCGATACCTTCTTCACCTTCCTTAATAATCCCAACCTTGTCAACCAGCAAAAAAGGATAGCGATGCGGCAACAAAGTCAAGATATCGTTTATTTTTAGTTCCTTAATGAATTCCTGTTCCATATTTATACCCTCAAAGTTGTTTTACAATATAATTAAATAAACCGTATTTTGCAGTATCTGTAAAGTACGCACTTTCAAGCGCTATAGTTTCCTCAAAGATACTATACCAAGTATAATTATTCGCTGTGCTTTTGGGATAATATACTAAACAATCAAAAAGTCAATCAGTTGATTGAATTTTGCCTGTATATAACTCTAAAACACTGGCTATCATATTGAAAAAATGTAATTATTACAAAAATAATTTTTGGGGTAACTTCGAATTTGACAATCTGTTTGCGGCTATTTTGTCTAAAAAATGTTTGCAATATGTTAATATTATGCTATTATATATAAAAGAATAATGTATTTTCAAAGGTTGAATCATGAAAAAACACGAACGATTTGTTGCCGCAGAATACGCCCAAGGACAGGGGCTTGATTATGTAATAGTTGGAGACCAAAGCTTTGTTTTACCTCCCAGCTATAAAGGCGATGCCGAAAAATTTGTAGAAGATCTTTTTTCGTTCCAAGATGAACATTACAAAAGGTATGACAGATATAACAAACGTCATTCTCAAGATATGCTAGAACCGCTTAATGTCAAAATAACAGATATAAAAAAAATTCAAACGAACACACCTAAGCTTTTAACAGATGGCATAAAACCTTCGGAAAGACTAAAAACAATTTTAGCTCATGCTCAGAATAAGGAAATCATCCCGGAATTTTCCATTAGCCCCACGTTTAGGCAAACGAAACAAGGTTTATCAGCAGAGGAAATTATAGCAAAATCGCTCAAAAAAGCACGGCGCCAATATTTATCGGCCATCAGAAAAACCGCCAGAGCTCAAAAAGAACATCCGCAACGACATTTTGCCATAACTCTTGACAAGAAGGTCATTAAAAATCTTAGCGAGCTCCATACCAAATATTGTTTCAAAAAAATTGGACAAGGTTTGGCTCAAACATTCAAATGGAGCGGAGAACAAACCCTAAATATTTTGGCTGGTACTGCCGGAGCTTTACCGGCTGCTGTTTATTATCTCCTTGATAAAAAACTACGTTTTGCAGATAACAAATTTAAAAGCTGTATTGATGAAAAAGCATTGCCTTATATTCGCAAAGGAGCGTTGAAAGCGCTTATTCCGCTTAGTGTATGGGGCGGTATGAAAATAACTCCGGCTATAAAAGATAATATCAGATTAAAACAAGAAATAGAGGATCAAAAACTGGCCGAGCAAAAAGCAAAAGAGGCTTTTTTTGCTAAATACAATACCACCGATGAAAATTTTTATCAAAACTGCAAAACCGCCAAAGAATATGAAAAAGAGTTTATCTTTTTATTATCCGGCTATGAAGGGTATCATGAAAAAGCATATCGTTGTTCGGCCGGCAAATATACCGTAGGATACGGTTCTCGCGTATTAGCCGATGGTACTTTGGTTAACAAAAACACTAAGGTTACACATGATGAGGCCGTAGCTGCAGTCAAAAGGCATTTGGAAAAATACGTATATCCGCAACTTAAGTACATCAATCGCGAATTATCGGCAGAGCAATTATTGGCGGTTGAGATGTTCATTTATAACAATGACGAAGGTAAATTTAAAAGTTCCAAAGTTTGCTGCGCTGTCAATGATGACTACAAAGTTCGTGAAGCTTTTTCCTATTATCGTAATGTTGGAGGTAAGCGCAACTTTGGATTGCTTAACCGCAACGGTTTTACTGGTTGGCTATATGAAGCCAATATGGCCGACATATTATGCCTCAATAAAAATATTATCGGCAGCAAAGATATGAAATATTACCAGTATCCCAATAAACACTCTCGTAATCCGTTAGAAAACGACGATAGAACTTTTGTCGTGCGTGAACTAGCCGAGGTTAATGCCGATATTAAAGCCAAATTTACCGCCTCGACCATTAAAGAAAGCATAGTAGGGCAATTACATCCTGATATTGCCAAAGAATTAATTGCCAAATACAACATTGTCGAGCAAGACGGAAAAGTACTGGCCTTAAATAAGCCACAGTCGAACACTGGCAAAACTCTGCCTTGGGATAGGGCTGTAGCCATGGCCAAAATTCCACAAGGTCGCTAGTTTCTCTTTAGTCTAAATCTTCTTTTGATGTGGTTGTAGAGATAAACTGCCACCAATATCAGATATAATCCGCCCATAATCCAAAATGTCCAAAATTTGATTTGCTTGTCGCTCCATTCTTTTGTGATGGAGTTGACATTAAGCGCGCTTCCTTCAACCTTAAATTTGGCATTTGGGTTTTCATGCAAAATTGATGCCCCGATTTGATAATCAGAGTTCAAAAAGTCAAACTCAATCACCAAATCACCGTCAATTTTCTTTAAGCTTGCTGTCAAATCAGGTGTGGTTATGGTCTTATCCAGAGTAAAATGCACCATCTTGGCATCATCGGGGACAACAATTCTTATCGGATTATGCCCGATTTTTGACACATCTTTCCCTGACAGGGCCGAGGCGCCTTTGTTTTGTAAAGTTACTCTTGTAAGATATAGGTCATTATATTCTTTGCCATGGACATTTACTTTGTAGTCATTGTCGTTCTGCGATGAGATAAAAGATATTGTTTCGGTATCATATTTCAAAATCGGTTTATTGATATAAAATTGATACCACCCGATGACAATTGCGGATACCGCCAACAAAAACGCTCCGGTTTTGCTGGTCCAAAAGTCCCATATTGCGGTAATAAATTTCTTGATATCAGTATTTTTATGTTTAAATAATTTCATTTTTATATCTCCGTTTAATCGGAAGATATAATTATTGACTTCCAAATAAAAAGGGGGAGGCCAAGCTATTGCAAATATTCTTCCAAAATTTGCGGTGTCAATATTTGCGGCAAAACGACATAATCTGTTGATTTGCCGTTATAATATATATAAAGTGGCACGCTTGCCCGGCCATAACTTTTAAGCCCGGCAGAAGCTATTACGTTTTGATCGGTAATATCGGCCCTAAGTAACAAAATATTTTTTTTCTTGGCCAATTTTTTTAATTTATCCGATTGCAAAGCCGCTTTTTTATTAACCAAACAAGTAATACACCATTTGGCGGTAAAATCAATAAATACCGGCTGTTTATCAGCCAGTGCGGTTTTGACTTTGTCGCCGGAATATTCTTCCCACGCGACATTTTCTTTAGGTTGTATAATTCCTGTTTGTGTTGCCAAAATCCATGCCAACCACAAACAAGTAAGCACAATTGGGATGCTGAGTATTTTTTTCAAAACAACCATCCATTTACCGGGTTTGGGCAGTATTTTATGAAGCAATTTGGGCGAGTAAGCCAGCAACGCAAAGGGCAGGGAATATCCTATCCCCAGAGCCAAAAATACCGGAAAATAGATATAAACCGGAGCCATCAAGGCATACCCGATAGCAGCCCCCATAAACGGAGCCGAGCAAGGACTGGCAATCAACACCGCCAGCAATCCGGTCATAAAAGCATTGGTTTTCACCCCGTCAAATTTTAATAACGAGAGCTTATTCAGCCAAGCATATTTAAAATTCACAATATCAAGCATCATCAAGGCTAAAATGATAAAGATAATCAGCATAATTCCGACGAACCACGGTGATTGCATTTGAAATCCCCAGTTGGCGGCCGCATCGGTTTTTCTCACAATCATTAATAATGTAGCCATTGCCAACATCGAAATCACCACGCCCAAGGTATAAAACCAAGCCTCAAAATGACGCGTTCTTTTTTTCACTTCGGCCAGGGATATTATTTTTATGCTCAAAATCGGCAACACACAAGGCATCAGGTTAAGAATTATTCCGCCGCCCAAAGCCATTGCCAAAATAATTAACCAGTTTATTGGGGGCAAAGATTGCTCATCAGCAAAACTCTTACTGGCATTATCAATAATCTTGTCAAAATCTATGGTGTCAATCGGCAATATCGTCAGCACCTTTTGTCCTCTGATACACTCGTCTTTACAAGCCAGCCAATTAATTACCGCTTCAAATTTATCAACAGGTTCAAGAGTTTTAATGGTTGTCTTATAAAAAGCCTTTCCTTCATACCCGTCGAAAGACAATCCGTCCAGATTATAATGCTTAGTTTTGCTAAAACTTTCTTCCAAGATGGTTGCACCCTCGGGCAAACGCCATTTTATGGTAAGCGGCGAGCCAAATTCTTGTTCATAAGGTGCAAAGATGTGCCACTCCGGTTTAATATCAAATTCCATCAGCGCTTCAAACAACCCGTCTTTGTCATAACGTGTAAAGGTTGTTATATTGATTTCGTCTGCCGCTTTTGTCGGCAACGGAGATAAGAAAATAACCAGCAAAAGTGCAAAAAGCCACCTCATTATTTTTTGCTTTTTTCCAAAATTACCAGTTTATAATAAGCCGAAGAGATTATGATCAAAGCCTTTATAATACACCAACATCCCAAAGCAATGGCAATCGGCAAAAAGGCAAACGGCATAATGCATAACAACACAAAAGCAACCAAAGTCTCAAAACCTTGCGCCAGACCGCCCAAATAAAAAGGCGAAGCACCAAGCGTCTCTTGTTCTTTCGGGGCCCTGTTGTCATATGTTACGACACCATACGCCAACATAGCCGAGGCCGAAGCCGTAAAACCAAACAGCAAGAAGCAAGCCGCCACGGCATTTTCTTCCGGATTAGCAAGCGCAAATCCAAAAATAACTCCGGCGTAAAAGATAAAATCCAAACAAGCATCCAAAAATATGCCGAATTTATTTGCTTTTTCGCACCTGGCCACCGCGCCGTCCAAAACATCGCAAAATCTGTTAATCAGGATACACATCAAAGCCTCAAAATACATATTCATAGCCAAAAAGTTTATCGCCATCATACCGATAACAAAACCAAAGATTGAAATCATGTTGGCGTTAATTCCGTTTTTATATAATTCTTTTCCCCAAGAATTAATTTTTTTCTGCCAAGCCTCTTTGGTGCATTTGGCATTTTTGCAAAATTCAGAATTGCGATATTCTGCGATTAACAGTTTGAATTTATTGATTATTTTATCAAGCATGGTATAGCCCCTTATATATAAAAATACTTGAGTTGTTGACTTTATATCCCGTTAACGATAAAACATTTTTTATGTTTTGTAAAAAACTACTTCACATTTATGCAAGGTATAAATATGCGTATTTTTGCTTACATTTCAATATTGGTTGTTGTGGTAGCATCAGCAATCGGGATATATTTTTATTCTCCCAACCAGCAGATTATAAAGGGAAACATTTTTGGCACCTACTACACAATAAAAATCAGGACCGCAAAACCTGATAAAAATATAAGTGCCGAAATTGCCTCAGTACTTGATAAAGTAAACCGGTCGATGTCGGTATTTGATGAAACAAGCGAAATATCGCAAATTAATCGCAGCAATAAAGGAATAGACATACCTTTATCTCAAGATATGGCAGAAGTTATGGCAGCGGCGGCAAAAGTCAACCGCCAATCTCAAGGGTGGTTTGATCCAACACTTGGCAAACTTATAGATTTGTGGGGTTTTGGCGCCGGAGATATGAAAAATCCGTCGTCTCAAGAAATAACCCAAGCCCTAAAGACATCTGGTTTTGACAAATTGGTATTTTCAAAAGATTTCAAGCAGCTTCGCAAAAAAGATTCCGCAACTTATATCAATCTTTCGGCCATAGCCAAGGGATACGGGGTAGATAAAGTTGCCGAGCTTCTTTCAAGCAAAGGATATCATGATTACATGATAGAAATTGGCGGAGAAATAAAAGTAGGAGGTTCACGTTCTGACCAAGGAGATTCCTGGAATATAGGCATTAATCGTCCGCAATCAGGCGCCTATGACAATGTAATGGTTGTTTCAATCAGCAATTTAGCGGTTGCCACCTCAGGCAACTATCGTAATTTTTATAAGCAAGACGGCAATATTTTGGCCCATACCATTTCTTATAAGACAGGTCGTCCAATCCAAACCGATGCTCTATCGGTCAGTGTTTTTCACGATTCTTGCATGTACGCCGATGCCTACGCCACGGCAATTATGGCCATGGGGGTAGAAGAGGGCTTGGCTTTTGCCAATAAATATGACCTCAAAGTCATAATATTTGACAATAATCTAAAGCCCAATCTTTCAAGCGCGGCCAAAGCAATTTTTGAGGAATAAACTTATGGAGGAAATAAGACATCAGGCTCGCATAATCAGTATCAAAGGCGATGTTGTGGAGTTGAAGATAACAAGCCAAAGTGCGTGTTCTTCTTGCTTGGCCAAGGGAGTTTGCGGTTTAAGCGAGAGCAAAGAAAAGATTATTGTCATCAAAGACCCCAAAGCCTCAACCCTTAAAATAGGCGAGGAGGTGGATATTGCAACATCGCTAACCGGTGGAATAAAAGCAGTCATTTACGCCTATGTCATACCGCTTATTTTGTTGGTTGCAACAATTATCGGACTTCAGTTTATAGGATTCGATGATTTTAAGAGCGGAATATCTGGCATAATTGTCTTGATTCCTTATTATTTTGTTTTATTCTTGATGAGAAGTAAAATTACCTCAGATATTAAATTTAAGATTATAAGGCACAAAGCAAATGGATGATTTGATATTGCTAAACATACTTATCCTCGGCGGCACGGCCTTTATTGCCGCTTTGGTACTATACATTGTATCCAAAAGATTTGCCGTCAAAACCGACGAAATGGTAATAAGTATAGCGGCTGCTTTGCCGCAGGCCAATTGCGGTGCATGCGGCAAAGCCGGATGTGCCGACTTTGCCACGGCCTGTGCCAGAGCCGATGAGGCATCGTTTGCCAATTTATATTGTCCGGTAGGCGGGGCGGCAGTAATGCAGAAAATTGCCTCTCTAAGGGGGTTTGCAGCCACCGACAAGGCCCCCACCGTTGCTGTTTTACGCTGTCAAGGCAATTGTCAGAATGCTCCGGCCAAAGTAAACTATGAAGCCGTAAGTTCCTGCCGCATTGCCAATCGCATATCAAGCGGACAGAGTGGTTGTCCGGATGGATGTTTGCATTTGGGCGATTGTGTAAAGGTGTGCAAATTCGGAGCTTTGTCGTTTGATGAGGCAAGCGGCATGCCGGTTGTTGACAGCAAGAAGTGTACTTCTTGCGGAGCCTGTGTAAAGATATGTCCGCGCGGTTTGTTTGAGATTCGTCCTCAGAGTCTGGCTGGCGGCATGGTCTATGTTGCCTGCCGCAACAAACAAAAAGGGGCGGTTGCTCGTAAAAATTGCTCCAAAGCTTGTATTGGCTGCATGAAATGCGCCAAAATCTGCGACAAGATAAAGATTGAAAACAATCTTTCCTATATTCCTCCGGAGGTAGACGCCGGAGAGTTTGGGGCCGAATTAGCCCAAAACTGTCCGACCTCAGCCATCATTTATAAAGAGAGGATTCATGATTAAAGAATATACATTTCCGATGGGCGGCCTGCATATTGAAAAATATAAAATAACCGCTGATTGCCCAATAGTCGAGGCTCAAATCCCCGAGATTGTCAATATTCCGGTAAAGCAGCACATCGGATCACCGGCCAAAATTTTGGTATCCAAAGGAGACAAAGTAAAAGTAGGCACTTTATTGGCCGATGCCGACGGCATTGTTTCATCAGACGTTCATTCTTCCGTTTCCGGCGAGGTTATAAAAATTGAAGATTTACCGTCAGCAAGCGGCTACGAAGAAAAGATGATAACCATCAAAACCGAAGGTGACAAATGGGAAAAATCAGTTAACCGCAAACCTGAGGTCATTAAAGAGATCAATCTGACGCAAGAAGAGATTATCACCAAGATAAGGGAAGGCGGTATTGTCGGCATGGGCGGTGCCGGCTATCCCACACCGATAAAGACCTCTGTTCCCGAGGGTAAAAAGGTTGAGTTGTTGATTATAAACGGCATTGAATGTGAGCCTTTTTTGACCGCCGATGACAGATTAATGGTAGAGCATGCCGAAGAAATCATTATGGGAGCCAGAGTAATCAACCGGGCATTAGGGATACAAAACGCCATTATTGCCATTGATGAAAACAAACCTCGTGCAATTGAAATTTTAACCAATTTAAGCAAGCGCTATATAGGTGTCAACGTTAAGGTATGCCGCACCAAATATCCCCAAGGAGGAGAAAAACAGCTTATAAAAGCAATTACCGGCAAAGAGCTTCCCTTAGGCAAATTGCCCATAGATGTCGGATGCATAGTCCAAAATGTCGGCACGGTTTTTGCCGTCTATGAAGCCGTACTAAAAAACAAACCTTTGTTTGAGCGCATTGTAACTGTTTCCGGTGATGGATGTCAGCATCCCTGCAATTATAAGGTTAGGGTAGGCACGCCGGTTTCTGATTTGATAGAGGCCACCGGAGGGTTGAGCACTGATGTTCACAAAATAGTTTTGGGCGGTCCTATGATGGGCAATGCCATTGTCAATACATCAGCTCCGGTTACCAAGCTAACATCGGGTATACTGCTTCTTAAGGACGAAAATTTCAGCAAGAAAGAAGCATCAAGCTGCATTCGTTGCGGCAAATGTGCTCTAAGTTGTCCGGCAGGACTTCGTCCGTTTGCCATCAAGCAAGCCATAAGTTTTAACGACACGGCCGAAGATTTGCGCAAACTCCACGCCGGAGATTGCATAGAATGCGGCTGTTGTGCCTATGTTTGCCCGGCCAACATTCCGTTGTTAGATTACTGTAAAATAGCTAAGCAGGAAATAAGAAAGAAGTAACCATGTTAAAGATATCAACCAATCCGCATATGCAAACCAATCGAGATACCAAAGCTTTGATGCTTGATGTGGTAATAGCCTTAATGCCAGCGGCAATATCGGCAATATTATTTTTTGGAATAGATGCCCTAAGGGTGATTTTAACTTCGGTTGCGGCTTGTGTCATGTTTGAGTATTTAGCTTGCCGCTATTGGCTTAAGACCCAAAACTCAACGGTTGATTTTTCAGCGGTTATTACCGGAATACTGTTGGCCTATAATTTACCGTCTACCATGCCTTGCTGGATGATATTAATCGGAGCTTTCATGGCCATAATCGTTGCCAAGATGTGCTTTGGCGGGCTTGGCAAAAACATTTTTAATCCGGCCTTGGTTGGAAGAGTATTTTTGTTTATTTCGTTTCCGGTACAAATGACTGTTTGGCCCAAGCCTCACTTTTTGCAAATGGTAAGCCCCGACGGCTCGACCGGAGCCACACCGCTTAGGATATTAAAGAGCATTGACGCATCATCTTCGGCCAGCGCGCAGATGTATTCACCGGAGGATTTGCCCAGCTATCTTGATATGTTTTTAGGCAATATTGGCGGCTGTATAGGCGAGATATCGGCTTTGGCGTTGTTGTTGGGTTTTGCCTGGCTTTTGTATCGCAAAGTAATCACTTGGCATATTCCGGTTTATTATGTGGCAACAGTTTTGGTGTTTACCTCCGTCTTATATTTTACGACCGGCGATATGAAATTTTTGCCCTTAGCGCATTTGTTATCTGGTGGTTTAATGCTTGGTGCAATCTTTATGGCAACCGATTATACTACTTCGCCAATGACACTTAAAGGGCAAATAATTTTTGCCATAGGCTGCGGAATATTAACGGTGATTATTAGGTCTTTTAGCGCCTATCCCGAGGGAGTTTCTTTTGCCATTTTGATAATGAACGCGCTTGTGCCGCTAATTGACAAATATGCAGTTCAACGTTGCTACGGGGAGAAACGCTGATGTCAAAGAAAAAACAAGGTCCGATAAAACCGATTGTAACTTTAGTTGTCATCGCCTGCTTGTCAGCTTTTATTTTAGGCTATGTTCATGACATTACGTTAGAACCGATACGTCAAGCCAAAGATAATCAAGAATTGGCTGCCATAGCCGAGGTCGTAGGGGAGTTTGACAACAACCCGTTTGCCGAGAAGATGAAAATCACCACCAAAAACAAAAAACATAAGTTGACGATGTATCCAGCCCGCCAAAATGGAGCGCTTACCTCTGTTGCCATCAAGGCTTACACCAACACCGGCTTTGGCGGCAGAATAGAAATTATGGCCGGATTTAATGTTGATGGTTCCATTAAAAATTTCAAGGTTATTTCAAGCCACGAAACACCTGGGCTTGGGACCAAAGTTGATGAGCCGAAATTTAAGGAGCAATTCAACGGATTTTATCCACGTCGTCAGGTATTAAAAGTCAAGCAAGACGGTGGCGATGTAGATGCCGTAACGGCAGCAACCATAAGCTCTCGAGCCGTCCTTAAAGCTCTTGAACGGGCATTTGATGCATTTAGCAATTTTAATTCCGGAGGCAACCATGAATAAAGAGAGCATATCAAACCTCACTCGCGGCATTATAAGAGAAAATCCGATATTTGTCATGATGCTTGGCATGTGTCCGACGCTGGGTGTTTCAACCTCCGGCATAAACGGCTTGGGCATGGGCTTGGCCACAGCATTTGTTTTGATATTGTCCAATGTATTTATATCGGTGGTTAAGAACTTAATTCCTGATATTATAAGAATACCAAGCTTTATTGTGATTATAGCCTCATTTGTAACAGTGATAGAAATGCTGATGCAGGCCTATTTGCCGACATTATATCAGGCTTTGGGCATATATATTCCGCTTATTGTGGTAAATTGCATAATTTTGGGCCGCGCCGAAGCTTTTGCCTCCAAGAACAGTGTGTGGCAATCGCTTTTAGATGGTGTTGGCATGGGGTTAGGCTTTACCATGGCTCTAACAATTCTTGGCACCATCAGAGAGATTTTGGGCAATGGTTCGGTATTTGGGTGGTCATTTATCGGAGAGGATGCCCATCCGATGCTTTTGTTTATTATGCCGCCCGGAGCGTTTTTAGCCTTGGCCGGTATCATCATTGTTGTTAACAAACTTCGGGGAGTAAAATAGCCATGGATTATCTAATGATTTTTATTACCGCGATATTTGTAAACAACATAATTCTGTCGCAGTTTTTGGGAATATGTCCGTTTTTGGGGGTTTCCAAGCGTATTTCAACCGCTATAGGCATGGGTTTTGCCGTAATGTTTGTCATGACCTTGGCAACAGTTGTAACCTTTTTGATTTATTATACTTTTTTGCAGCCCTATCAGTTAAAATTTATGACCACGGTAACCTTTATTTTGGTCATCGCCTCACTAGTGCAAATGGTTGAGTTGGTAATCAAGAAAACATCACCGGCCCTATATCAGTCTTTGGGTATTTTCTTACCGCTTATCACCACCAATTGTGCGGTTTTGGGTATTGCAATTTTGACAATCCAAAAAAACTATACGCTTCTGGCAGGCATTTGCTATACGTTGGCCTCGGCCATGGGCTTTACTTTGGCAATTGTTATTTTTGCCGGCATCAGGGAGAGATTGGAGCGTACCGATATTCCGCAAGCCCTAAAAGGCACGCCGATAGTGTTGATATCAGCCGCTTTGTTGTCGATGGCATTTATGGGCTTTGCCGGAATTTCATATTAAAAAAAAGAGCCTTAGGTTTATTTCATAAACCGAAGACTCTCTGTAGTTTTTTATCTGGTGGCTAAAGCAATTTTTGCATATCCACCACCGTCAGGCTGTCAGCCTTGAACGGGAAGACAATTTCGCCGTCATTACTTGGCGAAATGACGAATACGTCTTTTTCTTCGCTGTCCAGCACAATCCTCAACATTTTTGGGTTGTGTTCATACCGTCTAAAAGCCTCGTCATAAGACAAAACCTTTATATTCCAACCCAAAATGGCGCGCCGGGCTTTTTTGTCCTCAGATTGATAATGTCTGACAATGAAGCCTAATCCTTTGCTAACAGCTTCGATGACGGCATCTCTCGATGACATATAATTCAATTCACTTTCCGTTTGAAAAGCATCGCTGATGCCGAAGCGATAAAATTCCTTTTCCATAAAAATAAAGTTTAAAAAAATTAGCACTAATTGTAATAAATGTTCGCTAATAGTAGAACTTTTACGACATGGTTGTCAATATTTTTTTCAAATTTTGTACAATATCTTCAAACATCTCATAAGTTAACACCCCGGTATTTATGTTATAGCGCGATGTATGATAAGAGTTAAGCATCAACAAATTATGTCTATCAAGCTTATGGCAGGCCCCGTGAGCAAATTTGAAAGCCGACTTTTTATACCCCAAGACACTAAGTACTGCATTATGTGCCACGGCCCCCAAAGTAAGGATGATTTTAAGGTTTGGCATGTTGGCAATTTCTTGCTTGAGATAGGTTCCGCAATTTCTAATTTCCTCCCCGGTAACCTTATTTTGCGGCGGCACACATCTGACCGAGTTGGTAATCCTAACATCAACAAGCTCAAAACCGTCATTGGCTTTTTTGGCGTAATTTCCTTTGGCAAAGCCGTATTTTTTCAAAATAGGGTAGAGTACATCGCCGGCATAATCATTGGTAAAAGGCCTTCCGGTTTGGTTAGCGCCGTTAAGTCCGGGAGCAAGCCCAATGACAAGCACTTTTGCATCCAAAGAGCCAAACGGCGGCACTGGAGCATTAAAATAAGCGGGAAATTTTTTTATATTATCAGCTCTGAATTGGAGTAATCTTTTACACTTATCGCAAGTCTTATCAGGTGGACAAAATACCATAATTAAAATCCTTTCATCAATAATAAAAAAATATCGCAATTATGTAAAAAAATATTTAAATACCCCCTTTAAATAAAAAATATAGCCATTATCTAACAGACATAAACCGTATATCCATGCGGTTTATAAACAGGACTATATTATAATGTATTAAATAAAATCTGTTTATAAATGGAGCAAAAATACAATGAAAAAATCATTATTACTTGCAGGAGTAGCCTGTGTTTTGATTTCAACCAATGCATCTGCCGAGTGGAAAGATGTAATGAGCAATCCAAAAATGTATGTAGGTATAGACTACGGTTATGATTATGCCGATTTCAAAGGTGGTTTGGATGAAGCCAAAAAGAGCTACAATTCAGCTATTTTCAACATCGGTGCGAGAATGGATCGTATCGGTGCCGAAGTTTTTGGTCAGTGGACAGGCAAAAGAACCAAAGACTTGGCCGCAGGTAAATTAAAAAGCAAGGTAAATGCATATGGTCTTGATCTTTACGGATATCAACCCCTTGGTTGCGAAGGCAAATTTGATTTATTGGCAACCATCGGTGTAGCTGATTACTATTATAAAGGTGAGACAGATGGTGGTAGCTCAAGCAGCAACCATGTTGGCTGGCGTATTGGTGGCGGTGCAATGTATAACATGACCGATCATATTTCAGCCCGTGTTGTTGGACGTTTTGCTTATGTTGGCTCTAATGAGTTAAACCATATAGCAGAAGTAACAGCAGGTTTGAGATATTCCTTCTAAATAATCCATCATAAAATGCCTTTCTTTGTGATAAAGAAAGGCATTTTTTTATGTCTATGATATTGGGTCTGTGTGATATTGTATCATATGTTTCTTAATAAATATCTGCCGCATCTCGTCTTTGCTAATCCGCATAACAATAAAGAAATAGCCGCCGCAAACCACAACAGCACCGCCGACCCAGGCAATCGGGCCGGCCCAAAAAATGCCGATATATCCGATTACATGTGCCAAATACATGGCGGCAAAAGCCCTTACTCCCAGTTCTACAATACCGGAGATAAGCGGAATATTGGTTCTTCCCATACCTTGAAGAGCATTTCTGGCAATAAATATGCACGATAAACAAAAGTAGAAATAAGAGCTTATCATCAAATATTGCTGCCCGATATGGATGATATTTCCGTTTTCTCCCTCAATAAATGCCGACACCATGTGCGAGCCGAAGAACCTTACCGATAACGTAATTGTAATGCTTAATATCAGACAAAGCATCAAGCATTGGCGAACACCTTGGCGAATACGTTTAATAAGCGCCGCGCCATAATTTTGAGCCGAAAAGGTAGCAAAAGCAATACCAAGTGCAAACAAAGGCTGAGTTGATATCTGTTCAATTCGCATTGCCGCGGTAAATCCTGCAATAATATCCGTTCCAAAAGAGTTGCACACACTTTGCACAATCATCATACTCAAGGCCAAAATCGAAAATTGAATTGCCATAGGTGCGGCCACTCTCAAATGTTCTTTCATAAATTTGTGATTATATTTGCAGTCTTTCCACGACAGTTTTAATAAAGGAAATTTTTTGGCAATAAACCAAACGCAAGCCACCACGCTTAAAGTCATGGAACAAAACGTTCCCATAGCCGAACCAGCAACTCCCCAACCGAAGAAATAAATAAACATAAAATTAAAAACGATATTCAACAATGACGAGGCAATAAGGAAATAAAGCGGAGTTTTAGAATCGCCCAAAGCTCTGATAAGCCCGGATAATAAATTGTATAAGACAATAGATGTTATCGCCACTCCCAAAATAAACATAAAGCGATGAGCTTCATCCATAATTTCTTCAGGTACATTCATAAGCCTCAGCAACGGGCGCAAGAAAAATACCAAACTCAAGCTTATGATAACACTTAATAAAACCGAAGCCACCAAAGCATGAAAAGCCGATGATTTAACTCCTTTCCAATCTTTGGCACCAAAGCGTTGTGCCGTAATAATCGTCAACCCGGCAGTAAACCCGAAAGCAATCATCAAAAACATAAAAAATAACGGCGCCGATGAACCGACTGCGGCCAAAGATTTAACCCCGAGCAAGCGGCCGACAATCAAGATATCCGATATTTGAAATAATTGTTGAAACAAATTGCCAACCAAAATAGGCAAGGCAAAGCATATAATCAGTTTTATCGGATTCCCTCGTGTTAAGTCTTTTATCATTTTATCACCATATTTCTTTCAAGCAAAACGGAGTTGTTTTAATGCGTTAATTCTTAAAAGTAAAGCACCAAAAACGTTTATGTTATAAAATGGTATATATTTACTTTTGCTTAATTTTTTTGCGCTTAAGATAAAAATAAATTATTTTGTTATAAGGAGGAAACCAATGTCGCAACGCTTTATTTTAAATGAAACCAGCTATCACGGCCATGGTGCAATTAAAGAAATTGTAACCGAGGTCAAATCCAGAGGTTTTAAAAAAGCCTTAATTGTTACCGACAAAGATTTAGTAAAATTTAAAGTGGTAAAAAAAATAGCCGATTTGTTGGATAAAAATAAATTAGCTTATGAAATTTTTGACGAGGTCAAGGCCAACCCGAGTGTTGATATCGTCAAATCCGGGGTTAAAGCTTTCAAAAAAGCCAAAGCCGATTATATGATAGCCATTGGCGGCGGCTCTCCGCAAGATACTGCCAAAGGTATAGGTATCATTATCAACAATCCGGAATTTGCCGATGTTGTGTCATTAGAGGGTGTTGCTCCCACCAAGAATAAAAGTGTGCCGGTAATTGCGGTTGCCACCACGGCCGGTACCGCCGCCGAGACCACAATTAACTATGTCATTACTGATGAGAAAAAGCGCCGCAAATTTGTCTGTGTTGATCCACATGATATTCCGGTTGTAGCCGTTGTTGACCCGGATATGATGTCGTCCATGCCCAAAGGCCTAACCGCCGCCACCGGTATGGATGCCTTAACGCATGCTATCGAGGGCTATACTACTTTGGCAGCCTGGGAGTTGGCCGATACTTTGAACTTAAAAGCAATAGAGCTGATATCCAAGAATTTGCGCAAAGCGGTTGAAAATGATCCCGATGCTCGCGAGGCTATGGCTTTGGGCCAATACGTAACCGGTATGGCATTTTCTAATGTCGGCTTGGGCGTGGTTCACGGTATGGCCCATCCTTTGTCTGCTTTTTATGATACTCCGCACGGGGTGGCCAATGCTGTATTACTTCCCTATGTTATGGAGTTCAATGCTCCCTATACCGGCACCAAGTTTAGAGAAATTGCTCGAGCCATGGGTGTAAAAAATGTTGATAAAATGAAACAGGCCGAGTATCGCGAGGCCGCCATCAAGGCTGTTACCAAACTTAAAAAAGATGTTGGCATTCCCAAAACCTTAAAAGAAATCGGAGTTAAAAAAGAAGATTTGGAGGCGTTAGCCGATGCTGCCATGGCCGATGTCTGCACCGGAGGCAATCCGCGTCCTTGCACCAAAGCTCTTGTTTTGGAGGTTTATAAAAAAGCCTATAACGGTAAATAGGAGCAGGTAATGGGCAAAGTTTTGGTTATGGGAGGTGCGGGCTATATTGGCTCGCACACCCTAAAGCACTTAAAAGAAAAAGGCTATGATGTTTTGGCTGCCGATAATCTTGCAACCGGCCACAAAGAAGCAGTTTTAGACAGCGAATTGGTAATCGCCGATTTGCTGGATTTAGATAGTCTCAAAAAGCTGTTTTCATCATATAAGATAGATGCGATAATTCACTTTGCCGCTTTTTCGCTTGTGGGCGAGAGTGTGACAGATCCTGGCAAATACTATCGCAATAATGTTGTCGGCACACTCAATTTGCTTGATACCATGCGCGAATTTGGGGTTGATAAAATAGTATTTTCAAGTACTTGTGCCACCTATGGCAATCCTTTGCATACGCCCATGGATGAAAAACACCCGCAATCCCCCATCAATCCATACGGTCAAACCAAGCTGGCAATAGAAAATGTCTTCCGCGACTATCACAAAGCCTATGGGCTAAAGTATATCGCTCTGCGTTATTTTAATGCCGCCGGAGCAGATGAGGAAGGCCTAATCGGCGAAAGCCATAGCCCCGAAAGCCATCTTATTCCGCTGGTGCTAAAGGCTATTAAAGGGGAGAGGGCCGATATCAAAGTTTTTGGCAATGACTATGATACGCCTGACGGGACTTGTTTAAGAGACTATATTCATGTCAATGACCTATCCTTGGCCCATCGGCTGGCATTGGAAAAGCTGGATAAATATCAGGGCTTTATAAATCTTGGCACCGGGATACCGACCTCGGTTTACGAGATTATAAAAGCAGCCGAAAAAGTAAGCGGCAAAGCTTGTCCCATAAGCATTGCTCCGCGCCGCGAAGGCGACCCGGCCGAGCTCTATGCCAACAACAAGCTGGCTCAAGATATTTTGGGCTGGCATCCTCAATATATCAATATCGAGGATATTGTCCGCACGGCTTGGAATTGGGAGCTCAATCGCCGTTTTTAAGAGATGCTGTCATTTCATCGACAAAGGCGGGCAGGGTAACGCCTGCCTTTCCCATGATATGATGATCAAAATAAAAATTATTTGAGGTTGGCTCCAGATTAAATTCATAGGTTAAGGCACCGTAATATTTGGCTGTCTGTACAAAGGCTGCCGCCGGAAATACCACCCCTGATGTGCCGATAGATAAGAATAGGTCGCAACTCCTTAACAACTCATCAACCTTGTCCATATATAAAAGATTTTCGCCAAAAAATACGATATTGGGCTTCATCATTCCGGCAACCTGACAATTAGGACATACGGTTTCGGTGTCGACATCGCCAAAAGTTTCCAAAATATGCCCGCAATTAAGGCAAACCGCCTGATTAATCTGCCCGTGAACATGATAGATATTTTTACTTTTGGCTTTTTCGTGCAGGGTGTCAACATTTTGAGTAACAATATTGATGTCGGCCGGATATTCGTTTTGCAGCTTGGTAATTGCCAGATGAGCGGCATTAGGCTTGGCCTTAACCAGTTCTTTCTTAAGCTCATTATAAAATTCATGCACATATTGCGGATTTTTTTGAAAAGCCTCAATTGTTGCCACATCTTCCACTTTGTGGTTATTCCAAAGCCCGTTGGAGGCTCTAAAAGTTGCCAAGCCTGATTCGGCTGATATCCCAGCACCGGTCAAAATAACTATATTCTTAAAAATTTTCATACCCAAAAACCTCAAAATATCTGTTGCAATAACTAGTTATTTTTTTATAATTCCAAAATAAGAGGAAAACAAGTAAAATGCGCTTTTTACTATTGTCATGCTGTGCTCCGTGTTCTTGCGCGGTAATTGAGAAATTGGCTCAGGAAAAGGCCGATTTTGCAGTTTTGTTTTATAATCCCAATATCAGACCTTTGGCCGAGTATCAAAAACGCCGCGACGAGAATGAGCGCTTGTGCCGAAAATATGGTGTTAAGTTTATTGAGCTTGAGTATGATAATACCCGTTGGTGTGAGTTAACCCAAGGATTGGAAGATTTGCCTGAAAGGGATAAGCGTTGCAGTATTTGCTTTTCGATGCGGTTTGAGCGTGCTTTTGCCTATGCCAAAGATGAGGGCTTTGACGCTGTTGCCAGCGTTTTGGGCGTTTCGCGCTACAAAGACTTAGCGCAGGTCAATCGGGCGGCTCAGGCGGCAGCAGAAAAAGCCGGATTGCCCTATTTGGAGATAGAGGGTCGCAAGGGCGGCATGCAAGAGCGCCGCCAAGAATTGATAAAAGAGCTTGAGTTGTATAATCAAACTTATTGCGGTTGCAAACCGCGAAAGGAGTAAGAATGTTTTGGCAAGACTGGTTTATTCCCAAACCTTTTAATAGTGGCTTTTTGCCGGAAAAAGACGGTCATTTGGTTTATTTTGCCGAGTTCGGTAACAAAAAAGGTATGCCGGTAATATTTTTTCACGGCGGCCCCGGCGGCAGTTGCAAAGCCAAATATGCCAAAACCATTAATTTGCGCAAATATCGCGCGATTATGATTGATCAGCGCGGTTGCGGACAATCCCAGCCTTTGGGCAAATTAGAGCATAATACCACTCAAGATTTATTAGATGATGTTGATCGTTTATTGGAGCATCTAAATATCCAGGGCAAAGTAATTTTGCGCGGAGCCTCTTGGGGATCGACTTTAGCGTTGTTGTGGGCTGAAAAACACCCGCAAAGAGTAGAAAAATTGTTGCTCTCGCAGGTGTTTTTGGCCAACCAGGATTTCCACCAGTGGGAGTTTGGTGGAAGCGGGTACTTATACCCTGAATTTGTATCATATATGCAAGAAGAATCCGCTGGAAAAACAATCGATTATTACAACAAATTAATCCAGTCCGATAACCTACAAGATCAGCTCACCGCCGCCAATCATTATGGCTGGTTTGAGCGTGTTTGCGGCAGTATGAACCCGGCATTTGGCACTTTTACCGAGCTTTCCGAAAAAGAATTGGCTTCCCAGCGGATTTATATGCACTATTCCGCCAACAATTTCTTTTTAAGTGCCAATGATATTTTGGATAATATAAACAAAATCAAAGAGATAGAAGCATGTATTGTCCACAACAGGCTTGATTTGATAGCACCTCTCAAAGGTGCATGGGATGTGCATTGCAGCCTAAAGAATTCGCACCTTGAAATAGTGCCTGATTTTGGCCATGTCAGCAAGCTGCTTAACCAAACCATAACCAAAGAATTTAATAGAGCCTTGAAATGACAAAAGATTTTTATATATTTAGGCATGGACAAAGCACCTATAACCTCATTGGGCGTACTCAAGGCCATACCAATGATTCGGTGTTGACAGAGCTTGGACAAGAGCAGGCGGCTGGTATCGGCCAAAAGCTTAAAGACAAAGGCATAGAGCTTATTGTTACATCGCCTCTCAAACGCGCCCGCCAAACCGCCGAGCTTGCCAATCAAAGCCTAAATGTCAATATAGTTGAGGACGAGCGCTTTATAGAGATTAACGTTGGCTGTGTCGAGGGCTGGCCTCAAGACAAAATATTAAGCCAATACAAAGATATATATGATAAACTGCATAATGTAGTACCCGATGAAAACATCTGCTATCCGGGTGGCGAGACCAAAAAACAAGTGCGCGAGCGTGTTTTTGCCGGCCTTGAGTATTGGGTAAGCCAAAAAGATTATGATGTTATAGCCATATCATCGCATGGCATTGCGTTGGCCCAAACGATGATCGCCTTAGGACAAAGCTGCCAAAATGTCTCAAACGGGGCTATATTGCACCTCAAAAAGGAAAACGATACATGGCAAATAATCGGATGGATTTGATGCAAAACAAGCACAAAGTGCAAAATATTGAAGACGCGCATTTTGTTTTGCTGTTATTATATCGCGAGTATTCAATCAGATTGTTGCAAGACGCAGCGACAAAAGAAGATTGCATTATAAAAATGCAGCAAATAAAGAAAGATATCACCGAATTATCGCCGCAAGAGCTAATATCAAAAGCCGAGCAAATATATTTGCCACTGTTAGGTAAGCTCAGATTGGTATAAATCTGGGGCTATTTCACATCATCCCTCTTTTTTAATATGTTTTTGTATACATAATATATATTATGCGACAATATATTTATGAATAAAAGATGTCCCCTGATAAAAAAAGCTCCCTCAAAAAACAGAGCAAAATAATGTTGCAAAATCAAACTGATGTTATATACTTGACAAAAATTACAACACATTTACAATGAGGTTTTATATGCTCGAAAACTTTGTAATGCCAGAAATCATCGAAAATGACACCATTCTGTTGTCATCTCGTAATAATCATAAATATGACGAAGATATGTGGTCTGAAACTGATAAGAACCGCAACTTTTTACGCACTTATATGCCCTGGGTTGATAAAACTCATTCCCTGCAAGATTGCAACTCCGCCACCGATATGTTTACCGACAAATGGCACAAAGGCACCGATTTTGCCTACTCTATCGTCCTAAAATCAACCGGCAAAGCTGTTGGCTCGATAGATATTCATAATGTCGATTGCGAAAATCACAGTGCCGAGATCGGCTATTGGCTGGCTCCGGAATATAATGGTTTCGGCTATATGACACAGGCCGTCAAATTGATTGAAACAGCATCTTTTTTGCAAGGTCTGCACCGCCTGGTTATCACCACTCAGCAAGAAAATATACGCTCATCCAATGTGGCCAAGCGCTCAGGCTATATCTTTGAAGGAGCCAATAAAGATGCAATCTTTAGTGATAATAAATTTCATGACAGATTAGTCTTTGCCAAACTAAAAAACTCTTGATTTTTGATATTTATGGTTTTATTTATGCCCCATAAACACATCTTTTAATATAGGAAACACATTATGGAAATAAGCTTTATCAATGACGAATATTCTTCCAACCTAGAAGATAGCCTTCGCTTTGCTAAAAAGAACAATTTGCGCTATATCGAGTTGCGCAATATCAACAGCCGCAATATCTGCGATTTTACGCTTGCTGAGGCCTCTGAGATGGCGGGCAAGATATTGTCGTCAGGGATCTTGGTATCGTCCATCGCCTCGCCTTTTCTTAAATGGTCTGAAAGCAAGGCTGATTTTAGCATTTGCGGGCAAAAAGTCGCCGATGAGGCCGAATATTTTACCAAATTGATGGATTTGGCCGATATTTTCGGCGCTCCCAATATTGTCATATATTCTTATTTGAAAGATAATAAAATATCGATAGAAGATTTGGGTAAAAAACTTGATGTCTATAGCCAAATGGCTTTGGAGCGCGGTATTTCGCTTTTGCTGGAAAACGATGCCGCTTGCAACATCTCGACCATCAGCTCCATGCATCAACTACTTGAATTGTATGGATTTTCCAATATTTTTCCGTTGCTAAATATGGGTAACACCATCGCCATGGCCGATGATTTCAAGCCGCAAGAGTTGCAAGATATCATCAACAAATGCCAATATTTTCACTTAAAAGACTACGATGCCGAGCTCAAGCGCTGTGTGGTTATCGGCGAAGGAAATATTGATTATGAAGACCTGCTTCATGATAAGTTAAACGATACTGACGTCATATTTTCGCTTGCAACATCAACCGGTTATCCTGAGGATTTGCAGATGTCGCTTAACTTGGTTCAAACCTGGGAGTAACAAAAAGGGCTCTTTTCGCAAGAGCCCTTTGGTTTTTTATTTGTTAATCAGCAGCTTAACAAAATTCATTAAGAACACAATCGCCATAAATGTTACTGTTCTGGCTGCCAAAACAAGCAATCCTGCGCTCTGCCCCATAACCACAACCTGCACCACCAACGCCGTAACAATCGCACAACCCAGCATAATCAGCCAATAATTCTTGTTACCCAAGAAGATAAAAGCGCATACTGCCGCCGCAACCGATTGAATATTGTTGCCGGCGAAATTAAGACACATCATCACAAAAGATTTTATCATATTGATATTCATAATAAAACCGATGGCAATTATCACAATCGCCGCAATCAAAATCGAAACATAAGTTTTAGTTTTGCTCATCTCTATCTCCTTTTATAGATAAATTGTTTTTTCAAATTAGCCGAATAAATCAGATTTTTGGTATAAGGATGCCGCGGCTGATTAAATATTTTGCCGGCAGCATTAAGCTCGACGATTTTGCCATCTTTCAACACGGCGATATCATCTGCCATCGCCTTAATTGCTTTCATATCGTGAGTAATAAAAAGATAAGCTAAACCCCTATCCTTTTGAATTTTCTGTAATAATTTTAGGATTTGCGCCGCGATGGTAACATCCAAAGCCGATGTCGGCTCGTCCAAAATAAGCACCTCCGGTTCCACCACCAAAGCCCTGGCAATGGCAATACGCTGCCGCTGCCCGCCGGAAAACTCATGCGGATATTTATTTAGGATATCTTCCTTTAGCCCAACTTCATGTAATACATTAACAACTTTGTTTATCCTATCGTTTTTGCTCAAATTTTTAAAATGAACCAACAGCCCCTCGCCCACAATATCACCAACCGTCATGCGTGGGTTAAGCGAGTTATAAGGGTCCTGAAACACAATCTGGATTTTTTTTCTCAACTCTTTGTTTTTAATCAGTTTTATGTCTTGCCCTTTATAAAATATATCACCTTCAAACTTATTTAATCCGGCTATTGCCATCCCCAATGTGGTTTTGCCCGAGCCTGATTCTCCCACAATTCCTAATGTTTTTCCTGCCTTTAGCTTGACAGATATGTTATTAACGGCATAAAGATATTCCCTAACCTTGCCCCAAAAGCTTTTTTTTAGCGGATATTTAACCACCAAACGATGAGCCTGCAATACAAAATCGTTTTGATTGTTATTGGGTTCTTTTGACACATTAGAGGCATAAATCAGCGATTTGGTATACCTTTCTTTAGGATGATTAAATATATCTTCGCATTTGCCCTGCTCAATAATCCTGCCGCTTTTCATCACCAAAACCCGATCAGCAATCTTGCGAATAACGTTCAAATCATGGCTGATAAATATAACAGCCATATTTAGCTCTTTTTTTAATTTTAAAAGCAAATCGATTATTTGTGCCGCAATCGTAACATCCAATGCTGTTGTTGGTTCATCAGCAATCAAAATATCCGGATTATTGGCAATAGCCATAGCAATCATAACGCGTTGCCGCTGCCCGCCCGAAAGTTCATGCGGATAGGCCTCAAATTTGGCTTTTGGATTTTGAATGCCGGTTAATTTTAATAATCTTATAGTTTTTGCTTTAGCACGTTTTGCAGATAATTTCTGATGCAAAATAATAGTTTCAACAATTTGTTTGCCAACTTTATGTAAGGGATTAAGTGATGACATCGGCTCCTGAAACACAAACCCGACTTTGCCGCCGCGATAGTTCCTTATATTGGGGTTATCAAGCAGCTCAACTCCTTCAAATTTTATGGAGCTTCCCTTGCCATGAAACGCTTTGGGATAAGGCAAAAGCCCCAAAATCGATAACGCGGTTATTGATTTTCCTGAGCCTGATTCGCCAACGATCCCCAAAACCTCGCCTTTTTTCAAACTAAACGAAATATCTTTTACCACCTTATAACAATATCCGTCATCTTTCCTAAATCCGACGCTAAAGTTTTTAACTTCCAACAAATCACTCATCAGCGGGTTCTCCTGGTGTCAAATACATCTCTTATTCCCTCGCCGATGAATATAAGCATTGTCAGCAAAGACGACAAAACCACAAATATAGATATACCGATCCAAGGCGCCTGCAAATTATCTTTGCCCTGTCTTACCAAATCGCCCAAAGATGGATACTCGTGTGATAGCCCAAGCCCCAAAAAGTCAAGCGCAGTCAATGCCACAATAGATTCTGATAAAATAAAAGGAATAAATGTTATAGATGCCACCAAGGCATTAGGTAAAATATGACGAAACATAATGCGAATATCGCTCACTCCAAGAGCTTTTGCTGCCTTAACAAACTCAAAATTGCGCGTTCTTAAAAATTCAGCCCTTACCACCCCGACCAGTGATGTCCAACTAAAAAACAGCATAATCAATAACAATACCCCAAACGTCGGAGCAAATACACTGGCAATAATAATCAAAATAAATAACTGCGGCAAAGAATCCCAGATTTCCAACAATCGCTGAATAACAATATCCGTTTTACCGCCGAAATACCCTTGAACCGCCCCCACAATAATCCCTATAATCGAAGAAATAAATGTTAATACAAAAGCAAATACCACCGACAATCTGATACCGTATAAAATACGCGCCAAAATATCCCTGCCCTCATCATCTGTTCCCAGCCAGTGATTTCTATCCGGCGCCGAAGGAGTTGGCCCGTCCAAATGATAATCAACCGTATTAAAAGCATATGGTATCAACGTAAACCACATATTGCCGTTTTCTTTGATGTTTTTAACAATCAACGGATCCTTGTAATCGGCCTCGGTCGGAAAATCCCCGCCGAAAGTCTGTTCCGTATATGTCTTAAACGCCGGAAAATACCAATCACCATCATACCTGACCGCCAAAGGCTTATCATTGGCTATAAGTTCGGCCAAAAGACTCAAGACAAACAAAACGCTCAAAATAATCAGCGAATAGTATGCCCGCTTGTTTTTGGCAAACAGCCTCATTTTTTTTCTTATTGTGGAAGCATAATTTTTTTTTATTTTAAATGACAAGAATCAATACTCCGAACTAATTTTCAATAACTTTAACCTCAAGATTAACGTTATTTTCGATTTTATCGGCGGCCTCCTTAATATTTTGATGATATTGTTTTTTTAACTCTTCCGGTGAAAGATTTTGCCCCTCAGCAACCGGAGCTTCCAACACCTGCCTAAAGTCTTCATTTTTAGTCAGGATATCAATATCCTTAACCAAAGTATCAAGTTTCTTTTTAGGAATTTCACGTTCTGACAATTTTTTCTTTTCTTTTTTTACTTTAAGCGCTTGCTTGGCTTTTTCAATAGCCGCTTCGGTAGTGTTGCTGTCTTCATTAACATCAAAAACCGTATCCGGAATAACATCTTCCGAAACTACAGCATCTTCAACAACCTCTTCTGTCATAGTCTCTTTATCCTTGCCAAGCGTATCAATATCAGATTTTGCATCTGTGGTAGTTTGCTCTGTATTATTAATTCCTGGCAAAACATTATTATCAGCAACATCCACATCAGGTTCTGTATTATCAGTCAAAGGATTCTCTGTAGCAGTGATATCTTCTGTTTTTTCCATCTCCGGCTTAGTTACCTCAACCGTATTTTCCTCTTTGGTTTCCGAATTTTCAAAAACATCTTGATTCGAATTATTTTCATTTACGGCATCTTGTTCCAATCCCAAAACTTCATCATTCTGTTCGTCGTTCTCAGCAACATCCATCTCTTGAGCCGCTACACTAATACTTGGCAATTTTTGCTCCGGCACATCTTCGACAACCTTTTCGCTTACAGCATTCTCCTTAAGTTCTACAATTTGGTTATCATCGACATTTTGTTCTTCCGATGACTCAAATTTTTTCTTTTGAGCATAGTTTTCATACTGATTATGAGCCATCCAAGCACTTACCCATTCCTCAAAGTTTTGAGATGCGACCTCCACAACATCGTCTTTATACTTATTTTTTTCAATAAAATCACGAATCTGCTTCATATTCTTTTCGGTTGTTCTAATTCCGACAAACTCTTCGCATGGCTTATGAGTAATTAAATATGAATTTACAATATCATCAACCCTACAAACGCTATAATCAATCTCTGGTTTTTGAGCGTTTTCTGGTTTTATAGCAAACATCACCTGACTTTTACTTTGTTGTCGCCTAAAATAATCGTCTTCATCTTTTAGCAAACTTTGCGGATTGTTCAGACCGTCAATAACTATTGTAGCATTGTCAAGTTGCCCCATTTTATCAAGCTGTTGCATAAAACGCTCCAAACTACCAACCAAACAATTAACCTGATCTGCATAAGCTTCGCGCCTACTTTCCAAAGAAGACTTAGCAAAAGCAACACTTTCCTCACTTTTCCATTCATCAACTTTTTTAAGTTGGCAAAACTCATCATAAGCATACATATCAGACGGCAAATCAATAATTGCAAAATACGCCTGATTACCGCTTTGCTTATCAATACTTTCAACAATCAAATCAAATACCTTAAAGGAGTTCAATACATAAAGTTTATCTATATCAAACCCCAAAGGCTTCAAACTATTGCCTGGTATTATGTATTCCGCCGCCTTTAATACTGAGTTTATTGATTGCATCAGACCTATAGAATTAAGCCATTGAGCTGTCAACAATACTGTTTTATCCACAGAGGTAAAAATATCCTCGTTGAACGCAATCGGCATATTAACTTTTTCTCGACATACGGCCGCCGCCAACTTATTATCCAAATAGCAGGTATCAATATCTCTGGTCTGATAAACATTAATCCGGTAGTCTTCTTTTTGTAACATTTTGTAAAGAGAACTATCCTTAATATAAAGCCTGTCTTTTTGTATAGCGCTAAAATCGAAATAATCTTGCCTTTCCGCAGATGACATTACATGAGAAGAGGCCTCCGTTTCATTCCCAGGATTATAAAGCGATACCAAATTCAAAAACGGCTCATAAGGATTATTCACCGTTGCATTAGGATACAAAACAAAATTGTTGATATCAAAAAAACCAAGCAAATTATTAGCACTCTTTTTTATCTCAACATTTTGTGTTTTTTCATTGCTCAAGCTCAACAAATTATCAACCGAGGTCAGATTGTTAAAAGACAAAACAATCAACAACTTTCCATTATCATCCCCCCGAAGTGTAGGCGAAGATGCAACAGTCCTAAAATATTGTGATGACGTATTAAAATAAGCCTCACTTAATATCCATCCCCAAACGGCCAACAATCCACACAAAAAATAAAACCGAAAAGATCTTTTAAGCGCACTAATCCCTATCCAAAAAACAACAAATGCAATAACACCGATAATCAAGAAAGCATACTCATACAATACTGCATTTATACCATCGCTGAAAATTCCGTTAAAAATTATGAGCAATCCCGAGTGCTTTTCAAACGTGGCAAATTGATTAATCAACGCAATTGTCATAAGCGCAAAACACAAAGACAAAACCATATTTTCCAATTTTGGCCAAAACGAAGCAATCAGCATTATAACAAAACTACATAAAAATATAGCAATATAAATATGTCCTACTTCAGGAGTAAAATCAGTATTAGAGACAAATATATTATAGTTTCCGGCGTTGGCAAACAGGGTAAAATCAATTGCTACTAATGTAGCGCAAATTAAAGTTTTAACCAGCAAATCAGCCAAATATTGCCAAATATTTCTTTTTTTAGAGGCGTTTTCTATTTCTATTTTTATTTGTTTGGCAGAAAATTTCCTCGGATCATCCAGATGAATATCATCCATAAATTCTGTCCTTTTCATATTAGGGTTAACATCACAATACCAAAAGATAGACAGAGTGTATCTTATATTTATTCTATTTAAAACAAAAATCCTCAGAGTTTGCACAACTTCTGAGGATTTTTGTAGTAAACAGGCAATCCCTACTATCTTGAGTAGAACTCGATAACCATATTTGGCTGCATAACCGATGCATAAGGAATGTCATCAAGCTTAGGAACAAAAGCGTATTTTGCAACGGCCTTTTTGGCATCAAGCTCAACATAAGCCGGTACATCACGCGCCGCAGATTCCAAAGCAGCAATAACAATAGGCAATTGCTTAGATTTTGCCCTAACCTCAATCTCATCACCGGCCTTCAACATATAAGAAGGAATATTAACCTTCTTGCCGTTAACCAAAACATGACCATGGTTTACGAACTGACGTGCCGCAAAGATAGTCGGAACAAATTTTGCTTTATAAACGATATTATCCAAGCGAGATTCCAAAATACCGATTAAGTTTTCGGCCGCATCGCCCGAACGACGAATAGCCTCAACATAATATTTATGGAATTGTTTTTCCGAAACATTGCCGTAATAAGTTTTCAATTTTTGCTTTGCGGCCAATTGCTCACCATAATCGGTAGGTTTTTTTCTTCTTTGGCCGTGTTGTCCCGGAGCATATTCTCTCTTGGCAACCGAAGCGTTGGGCGCACCCCAAATAACGCCATATTGACGTTCTTTCTTTTTCTTTGTAGAAACAATGCTTTTCATCTTAAATTTCCTTATATATTAATTAACGTTATTGTCCCGATAGTTTTGACACCACATGCCAAACGAGACGATAAAAACACCGTCTTCATTCTCGGAAGTGATGGCAATGTATAATAATATTTTGACAAAATCAAGTCTTTTTTTTGATAAAACTACTGGATTTTTTTAATACATCTGCTATAACCTGAACATATATTGATAACTGAGAATAAGCAATGTTTTACGATGATCTATTTAGACAAGCGCTCAAGAGCTTTGATTGCGGAGATTTTATCTCTGCCGAGGCTTTTGCACGCCAAATTCTACAAACATCACCTGACAATCCCAATATCCTAAATCTCTTGGGATTAACAGCTCAGGCTCAGGGGCTGCATCAAGAAGCATGTTCTTGGTTTTCAGCCGCCATCAGACAAAAAAAAGACGAAGCTTCTTTTTATTTTAATTTGGCATTTTCACTCAAGGCCAACGGCGAATATGCCGATGCCCTCAACAATTTTATGCAGGTTGTTAATCTGGCGCCGCAAATCAAAGAAACCTATAATGAAATTGCCTGTATTTACGAAACCCTGGCCGGTTTGCCCCAAGCAAGACAATATTGGCAAACAGCGCTGTCCTTTGATCACGATTATTCAACCGCGGCCATAAATCTGGCCAACAGCTATCGCCAAGACAATCCTTCCTTTGCCGAAACCAAACTTAAAGAGCTTTCTGAGCAATATCCCAAAGAGGTATTGGTTTTTTACGATCTGGCCTGGCTTAACTACAATCAAAGCCACTATCAAAATGCCCTCACCTATGCCCTAAAAGCTATCGAATTGTCTCCAAACTCAGACGCCGTAAATTATATATTGGGCTTAATATATTTGGAACTGGAACAAACCGAACAAGCAAAAAAATGTTTTATCAAAGCCGAAGCAATAAATGCCGACAATTACGAAGCCAAACTATGCCTGGCCGACATTTTAAGCCGCTCAGACCTTTTTAACGAGGCCGAACAACGTTACCGCAGATTAATCGAGCTGGATGACAAGCGGTTTGAGCCGCACAACAACTATGCCGAAATGCTCTACCGCCAAAAACGCCTGCCCGAGGCTTTGGAAGAATATAGGAAAGCCGTGATTTTACGTCCCGATACTGCCGAAACCAGCAACAATTTGGGAGTTGTGCTTAAAGATTTGGGCCAATATCAGCAAGCATCAGATTTATTTATCAATGCTCTTCGTTGCGACCAAGAGCTTGTTGCCGCCTCCGTAAACTTATCCGAAACCCTAATTCTTTTATTTTCACAAGACGAAAAGATTGCGCTGCAAATAGCAAAAAATTGGTTAAATAATTTTCCTGATGATCAATTCGCCCACCACATTAATGCAGCTTTTGAAGGAGGAAACATTGAAAATAATCAAATTTTTGTTGAAAAGTTGTTTGACAATTTTGCTGATAATTACGAATTGGTTATGCAAAATTTGGACTATCAAGCTCCGTTGGCTATTAGAAGAATTGCAGGGGATATCAAAGGCCGTATTGCGGATTTGGGATGTGGCTCGGGGCTTGTTGGCCAAGCTGTTAAGAATAATCGGAATCAACTTATAGGTGTCGATCTGTCATCAAAGATGCTCAAGCAGGCAAAAAACAAACAAATCTACACCGAATTGGTTCAATCAGACCTATTTGATTTTCTGAAAAACCGCTCTGATTATGATTGGATTATAGCTGCCGATGTTTTAGGTTATGTTCAATCTGTCGAAAAATTAATAGGGTTATGCCGTGGCAAAAACATAATTTTTTCCATTGAAAAATCAGACATCTCCTCCCCTTGCCAACTCCAAACCAACGGACGTCTTAAACACAACCCATCTTATATTAAGCAGTTGTTGGAGCAAAACGGCTTTAAGGATATACAAATAGAAGATATCATCTTAAGAAACGAAAACAGCGTTCCGGTAACAGGATGCATCTTTAAGGCTATTGGCGCAGACTAAAACGTTTATCATAATATCTTTTAGTGTTCAAAAAAGGCCATAAAAAAGGCTTCTGTCAAAAAGGAGTAAAAAACAGAAGCCTTACGGGGTTTTAAGCGTTTGCATAGGCAGTTTGGCCATTTGCAAGCGGGGTGTATAAAAAGTTGTATTTTGCTTTATATTCCGATAAATCCTTGTCAAAATCTTTCATCTTAAAACCGGCATTAATATAGGCATATAATGCCACATCGACATAATGACTTTCGGTTTCATAGGGCAGACAATTAGCAATAACAGCTCTAGCTTTAGAGGCATTAAATTTAATAATAACCTCTTGGAAGAAGACGTGCTTGGTGTTAACATTATCACCGGCACCGCAGGCCTCAAAAAGTGCATCAAAAATCTGCTCTTTTGAAGTAATCTGCTTTTGCATTTCGCTTAAGAACTTAAGCCCTTGCTCTCTGCTGCTTTTCATCATAATACCCTCCCAATAAATTGAAGGTTTTCCTAATACTTATACTATAACACAAAACAAGCTTTAAAACAAGTATTTTGTAACAAAATCGTAACAATTCTTCCTAAATAAAAAGATTATGTACCATTTTACGAATAGTATAATATACTTTTTTATAAAAAGGCATACAAGTATTTGTTTTTTCATCATTATCAAAAACATAATATCGTATATTTTCAAAAGATTTAATATCTTTTATAAAACATTTGCTCTCTATATTAAGCATATTATCAGCTCCGGCCTTTATCAAAGACAAGCGTTTACAGGCAAAAACACTAAAATTTCCCACAGCTCTGGCACCAAACTCCAATATTCTGATATTTTGATCATCGTCTATAATCATATCTCCGGCAAAATCATCACCGACTATAATTTTTCTTATGCTCATATTATGATTTGGATTCTCAATTTTAATCAATCCTTTGCAATTGTTGCCTATTTCAAGAATGTTAGCATTTTGGTTGATTATATGAAGATTACCTCTAAAATAATCACCCAAAGCCATTTCTTTTTTTACTACATCGTTATTGAGTATTATATCGGCATAAGAAAAATCTCCTATTTTCATATCCGCCAAACACGAATTATTGATTATAAGATTACCATGGTAGAAATCGCCAAGCCGCAAATTAAAGCACTTTTTGGCATCGCTTACAGTCAAATTACAACGACAATTATCAGCCAATGAGATATTTTCGACAACAGTTCGTGACATATTTATTGTTCCGGCGAAATTATCGCCCATAACAATAGTTTCGACCACATTGTTATCTCTAAAATCAATATTAAGATCACAATTTTCCGCCACAATGAGTTTTTTTATTTCAGCATTATAAAAGTTATAATATGTTCCTTTGGCCTCAGATGGAATTTTCAGAGTATGAACTTTCATTTTTCCGACATAAATTTTGGCAAAATCTATTCCTTCGGCAATTTTATTCACCAACTGATTTTCCGACAAATATTCTTCTTCTCCGCCGGCATACTTAATAACCGAGATTTGAAGATCAGCAGCCATCTCAGCCGTAATAAAAAAATTATTTTGCCTGATAAAAGATAACAAATATCTTTTTTCATCCTGATTAAGGCTTTGCTTATAAGGTGGCAAAATCACCCGGTTAAATATATTTTGGCATCCCTCGATTGAAGCCAACAATTTGTCGTCTCCGTCTTCAAAAAACAACAGACATTTGTTTTTTTCGGGCCTTACCATCTTATAATTATGTCCGATATTATAAACTTTAGTCGATAAATTTTGCGTCCGCATCCCCTTCTCTCGCTTCAATATTATAATTTTCTGGTTTTTATATAATTGCCACAACGACAAATAACATCTCCTCCCCGCACAAAAATAGTAAATAAAACTATAATTATACTTTATTTTTATAAAAAAAGATGTTATTAACAAATAGTCGTTAACAACAAATAAGGAAAAAATGTTTATTTTATTGGTTTTTGCCATTATGGCAATTGCGGTTTCATTTATATGTTCTGTGTTAGAAGCCGCACTTTTATCGATTGTTCCGAGCTATGTTGCCCAACTTGAAGACAAAAATCCCGCACTTTTTAAAAAATTATCATATATGAAAGAACACATTGATGAGCCTTTAGCCGCCATTCTTTCTCTAAACACCATTGCCCACACCGTCGGTGCGACCGGTGTAGGTGCTCAAGTTGCAGAAATTTATGGTCAGGCATATGTTGGCTGGGCCAGTGGTATCATGACATTTTTAATTCTCACCACTTCGGAGATTTTGCCCAAATCGATTGGTGCCAAATATTGGAAAGCTCTGGTACCGATTATGGTTCCCTCGCTTAATATCATTATTTGGGTAATGAAACCGTTTATTTGGCTATCAGCGTTAATTACCAGATGGTTTACAACTGATACTGACTGTTCAAATATTAAAGAAGAAATTAAAGCTCTGGCCAAAATGGGACAAGCGGCCAAAGTTGTTGACGATATTGAATATCGTGTCGTCATAAATACTATTAACTTGCGCCAGCTTGATGTAAAAGATGTCATGACGCCACGCACGGTTGTTCATACCATAAAACCAGGAACCAAGATAAAAGATTTTGCCAAATTTTTATCATCAACGCCTTTTTCTCGTTTTCCGATTATTGATGAGAAAAAGCAAATATTCAAAGGCTACATCCACAAATCAAGCACTTACAAAGCCAAAGAAGAAGACAAAGTTGACAAATTTGCCCGCGACATGCGTTCATTTTCTCCCGAGGCACGGCTTCAAGATGTTCTTTCGGCAATGTTGGAAGACCACAACCACATGGCTTTGGTTGTTGATCAGCTTGGCAATTGGATTGGCATCATAACCTTGGAAGACATTATAGAGACCATTATCGGCAAAGAAATTGTCGACGAAACCGACACCATTACCGATATGCAGGTTTATGCCAAACTAAAATGGAACAACCGCTGCAAACAAAAAGGCATCAACCTCAAATAAAGTATTTTTGTGTATTGAAAACTCCTTAAAGTTGATTATCTGGTTTAGTGTTATTCAATTTTAAGGAGTTTTTATTATGCAAAATCAACTAAGCACTACCGAAAAATCAAGCAGCAATCACTCTGCCTCCACTTACCGTAATCGCACATTTGGGAATTTGCTAAGTATATTTGATATGCCTCATAATTTTATGTTACAGGAAATGGAGCCTAAAATAGAGGTTTCCGAAACCAAAAAAAATGTAACTGTAACTGCCGAAATTCCGGGTATAAATGAGCAAGATATTGATTTGGAAATATCGGCCAACGGTTATTTGACCATCAACTGCGAAAAAAGGCATGAAAACACCGAAGTATCTCAGGATAACTATTTTTCTGAGATATCCTATGGCCACATCAGCCGCACCATCCCTCTTCCCTGGGATTTGGAATATACCAAAGCAGCAGCCGAATATGACAATGGTGTCCTAACGATTAATATTCCCAAAACCACGCAAGAACAAAGCAAAAAACAAAAAATAACCGTAAGCAAAGGCAAAAAATCATCTTCAACCAAGAAATAAAAATCACCTACTTAAACGAAACCGCCGGTTATCATATCGGCGGTTATCTTTTAAGATTGTTTACTTTTTGTTTTGCAAGTTTTAATACCGCCTCAAAATCATCATCATCGCAAACTTTATTGCGTCTGATAAAGCCGCATTTTTGGCATTTATGCACCAAAACATATTTTCCGTCTTTAATCTCCAAATCCACCGGCTCCATCAATCCGCCGCAACACTCAAGCCTGTCGCCGGGATTAATGTCAACATGTTTGGAGTATAAGCATTTGGGGCAATGGTTGGTGTATCCGTTGCCTTTAACTTTTGCTCCGCAATGCTCACAAACAAAATCTTCTTTTTTGCGTTGAAATTGTTTCATTTCGCCTCAATCATAACCATAATGCCCCCGTTATCCGAGGGCATCTAAAAAACTTTGGTCGGGACTATTGGATTCGAACCAACGACATCTTGCTCCCAAAGCAAGCGCTCTACCAGGCTGAGCTAAGTCCCGAAAGCACAGATATGTTTATATCAATATTTTAATTAAAGCAAGATATTTTTAATTGCTTGTACGAAATATTTTTACTTTTCATCACAGCAAGATTTTTACGGCTCATTTTTGCTTTAAAAATAACCGCCATATCTTTGCTTTGTTTTTCCAAAATTGTAGCATTGGCATAAATCCAGGCCAAATTTTTACCATTTATCGAAGGTATCCTGATTTCTACCATCTCAAAATCAGATGATACTTTTTCGGCCATAAGCCGAAGCAAATTATCTATTCCCTCACCGGTTATAGCCGAAACCGCCACTTTATTAGATGATATTTTATTTTTTAATTCTGCTTTTTTGTTATCATCTAACAAATCAATTTTATTTAATACTTCAATATATATCTCTGAATTTTCAACATCAACGATACCCAAACTTTTCAATACTTTTAATACATCACTTCGTTGTTCTTTGGTACTTTGCGATGCAATATCTCTAATATGCACAATCAAATCGGCCTCCAAAACCTCCTCCAGCGTGGCTCTGAAAGCCATTACCAACTCATGCGGCAAATCAGATATAAAACCGACCGTATCTGATAATATTACATCATTTCCGTTTGACAGCCTAACTTTGCGCATTGCCGGAGCAAGTGTTGCAAACAACAAATCCTTAGCTAAAACACTGCTTCCTGATAAAAGATTAAACAATGTCGATTTTCCGGCGTTGGTATACCCAACAAAAGCCACTATAGGATAGGGTACTTTCTTACGAGCTGAGCGCTGAATTCCTCTAGTTTTCTTTACTTTTTCCAAATCTTTCTTAATTCGCAAGATTTTATCATCGATAATACGCCTATCAAGCTCAATCTGAGTTTCACCCGGGCCGCCCAAAAAACCGGCACCTCCGCGTTGCCTCTCAAGATGGGTCCAACTTCTCACCAGCCTGCTGCGCTGATATGTCAAATGAGCAAGCTCAACCTGAAGCTTTCCTTCTTTTGTCTGCGCCCTTTCACCAAATATTTCCAATATCAACGCTGTCCGGTCAATAACCTTTGTCCCAAGTTCTTTTTCCAAATTTCTTTGTTGCACCGGCGTCAAACTGGTATCAAAAACAAACAACCCGATTTCTAAATCTTGGGCAATTTCTCGCAATTTTGCAATTATGCCCTGCCCCATCAAGGTTGCCGGCTTAATATTTTTAACCTTGATAATATTCCTATAAGCGACACAAAGATCAATAGCCTCAGCCAAACCGACAGCCTCAGCCAAACGCACCTCCGCGGACAAAGATATCCTCTGCCCGTATATTTCCGGAAAGATAACCGCGGCTTTTATCTTATCAACCTTATTATCAAACTCAATCAACGGCAATGATTTTTACTTAGATTTCAACGGCTTCACCCGGCATAATCGTCGAAACGGCATGTTTATAAATCAATTGTGTATGCCCGTCTCTTCTCAACAACAGTATTGCATCATCAAACCAGGTGATAATTCCTTGCAGCTTAACACCGTTTACCAAAAACACCGTAACCGATATTTCGCTTTTTTTCAGTTTATCCAAGAATTTATTTTCAATTTCTTTATCTGCACTCATAGGTTTAGTCCCTTTTTATTAGTTTATATTTATTAACAGTCATTTAATATTATTTTTTCCGAGCTGTCAAAGACTTTTAGCAAAAAATTTGCTCTGCCTGTCTAATAGCCGCAGAATCAACATATATCAGCAAAACATCTCCACAGTTTAATTTAATCGTTTGATCCGAATAAATCAACTCTTCTCCCCGCAAAACGGCAAATACTCTGGATGTCTTTGCCAGTCCCAGTTCTCCGATTTTTTTGCCGCAACACATATTTTCTTCCTCAAGTCTTATTTCCCATATTTCACCCATTTCTCTTGCCACCGAATAAGCTTCTTTCAGCCTGGCCTTGCGGATTTCTTTCAAGATTTTAGAAATTGTAATTGCGCTTCTGTCAACTAAGATGTTATCGGTAATATTAAACATCAAGTTATTATAAGACGGAGTATTAATAACCGATATAGTAGTCCCCACACCGTTTTTAGACGCCAAAAGCGAAGCCAGCAAATTATCTTTGTCATTATCGGTCAAAGCAATTACGGCATCGGCATGAGCCAAATCAGCTTCTTTTAATATGACATCGCTCATCATCTCACCGTGAATAACTACCACATGATTAAGCTTGCGCGCCAGCTTGCGAGCTTTTTCAATATCCTCTTCAATCAAGCGACAAGATATAATACTGTCGTCATGTTCTACCTTATCTCCGATATATTCCGAAATTTCATCTCCGCCAAACATAACCAAGCGTTCATTTGCCTGCTTTTCAAGACCAAAAGCGCTTATGGTGCTATAGATGTCTTTGTCGGCCACCAAAATATTAACCTCATCACCTGGCTGCAAAGTTTCATACATATCCGGCACAAAACTTACGTTATTTCTGATAATATTTATAAAACCAATATTCAAATCATCATGCCGGTTAGCTTCCACCAAAGGCACTTCAAGCAACGGACAATCTTTTTTGATATTTAAGGTCATAACATAATATTTTCCGTCCAATACCGGCAAGATACCGGCACATCCGGGATATTGCAATATTTTCAAAATATTATCGGCAATATCGATATCCGGAGATATCAACAAATCAATCGGCAAATGATTATCGTTGTAAAGCATTCCCCACAACGGGTCAATAAACGTCTTGCTGTTAACGCTGGCAATTTTTTTAGGAATATTAAACAATGTATAAGCCAACTGGCATACAATCATGTTAATTTCATCAGTCTCGGTAACTGCCAAAATCATATCACAGTCTTTTGCCCCTGCGCGCTCCAAAACATCGGGATGAGATGGCTTCCCCTGAATTGGCAAGATATCAAATTCTTTTGAAAGCTCGTCCAAATCGTATTGGTTGTCATCAACCACAATAATATCATTATTTCCTTTTGCCAAATAGCTCACGACGCTTTTTCCGAGCTGCCCTGCTCCGCAAACAATAATTTTCATCTCTCACAACCTCTCTTCAATATCTAAATTATCTTGTATAAAAAAGTTTTCTATCTCAGCCACTGCTTGTTCCAAATTTCCAATTCGCACATATTTTTCTCTAAATTTTCGAGCTTCACGTAAATTTTTGCAATACCAGCAAACATATTTTCGCGACAAAGCCAAAGCCAACTTTTCTCCGTAATATTCTTCCAATCCTTCTATATGTTTTAAAAGCGTGTTTTTTATCTTCCCAATATCAACACCCTTTGGCTCGACACCTTTTTCCAAATAATTGTGTATCTGAGATATAAGCCAAGGCCTTCCCAAAGCAGCCCTCCCTACCATCACTGCGTCAACTTTGGTATAATCCAACATTTCTCTAGCTTTGTAAGGAGAATCTATATCACCGTTTCCGACAACAGGTATTTTAACAGCTCCCTTAACCTCGGCAATAATATCCCAATCAGCCTTTCCGGAATACATATCTGTTTTTGTCCTGCCGTGAATGGTCAGATAATCCGCGCCGCAGTCCTCGCACATTTTGGCAAATTGAACAGCATTAACAGTAAGATTATCCCATCCTTTGCGAAATTTAACACTTACCGGCAGCTTGGTTGAATTTTTAACAGCTTTTATAATTTCGGCCGCCAAGATCATGTCTTTCATCAAATATGATCCCGAACGATTAGCCACAATTTTTTTGACCGGACACCCCATATTTATATCGATGCCACAAGCTCCTAATTCTTCAATTAACTTTACGCTCTCAGCAAAAAGTTGCGGATCATTTCCAACCAATTGCACCGCAACCGGATAATTTTCATCTCTGACATCGGCAATTCTATAGGTTTTAGGATTACGCCTCGACAAAGCATTTATTGCCACCATTTCCGACACAATATTTCCCTTACCAAAAGAATGCACAAGCTTGCGCATTGGTTTGTCGGTAATACCGGCCATTGGTGCCAAAAAAACTTTACTGTCAAAACCTTTTGCTATCATCTATACCTTAAAATCAAATTGCTGATTATTTTCAAATTCCAGCCCGTCAATTACCGACGAAGGCCTGTCCACCTTGCTTATAAAACCATATAAACCCGCAACATACGAACTATTAGCCCCCTCACCTTGCCCCAATAACGTATATGCAGTCTCTTCACAAACAAGCCTATATGCTTGCACTTCGACCTCAGAACGTAGTTTAAACCCATAATTTTGTAACGTATCCTTATTGTCGGCAAACTCTTTTGCTGAGTTTTTTCGTTTTATTCTTGAGGCAACATCAGCAATTTGCTTTTGCAAGCTTTCGACATAACTGTTAATATACGTTTGCGGCACTTTATATTATATACCCCTAGTTTATTTTGTTTAAGGCTTTGGCCAACACATAATACAATCTACCCAAATCAGCTCCCGAAATCACCGCCATCAATGCTGCCGAATATTCATGTGTTTTTGATTTTTCGACCAAAGTTTCAAACTCACTCATATAAACATTTACTAACTTTCTCAAATCCCCGTTTTTCTCAAGTTCTTTGCGTAAAGCGTTTATTTGGGTACCGGTCATATTTTTGGCAATAGAACGAATAAATACCTGAGTATCGCCATTATAAAACTTCTTCCACAAATCATCTTCATCCCTAGGATTCAAAAGTCTGTTAACATCAACCGATATATTCTCCAAATGACTAATAATCTTGCCGGCATCTTTAAGGAAAGAATCAATTTTAACGTCTTTATAGGTTGTAGCCAAACCTTTCATGGCTTTCTCGGCTTTAACCGCACTTTCACTCAAATTCTTGGTCTGAGCATTAATTGTATCATTAAATCTGATACTTTCTTTGACAATAGCCTGTCCCTGAGCCTCAAAAGACTTACCCGCCTCAACCAAATTACCGATACTGTCATTAACTTTAGCCGCCGTATCATCTGCCATCGCTGTCAGAGCTTGTGATTGTTTAACAAAAACCTCTCCCGATGACAAAATAGTATTTGATATTCTTTCGGCATTTGCAGCAATTTCATTAATTGAAGCCCGCAACTTATCACCAGATTTTTCCAAATGCGTAGCGCTTAACTTCGCCGCATCATCCATTTCAAGTCCGAGCTTTTTCAAATCTTGTCCCAGGCTCTTCACCTTTTCATAAGCGTCATTGGCTCTGTCCGCCAATTGATTTGATGTATCGCTCAAAACGTTATTAAAGCAATCAACCAATTTTTTGGTATCTTCCGATATTTTCACCATCTTATCGCTTTGTGCCGTAATCAAATTATTAATTTCGACCACCCCGGTAGAAGTTTCAGCCGTAACGGTATTAAACCCGGCCAAATATTTTTCATACTCGTTAAATACTCCGCTAATATTTTCAACCGAATGATAAATAGCCGTATCCAAATCCTCGCTGCATTGATTTAAGCGTAAACTTACTTGATCAATATTTTTAATCGAATCTTTTGAAGATTTACTAATAGCATCACAAGCCTTAAGCAATCTGTCACCCAACACCTCAAATTCATATGATAATTTGTTGGTAACTTCAAATATATCAGATGTTCCATCATTAAACGAAGTGCTTATTTCCTGAACTTTATCAGCCACTTTAACCGTTGCGTCCGTAAGATATTTATACTGTTGTGCCAGAGAGGCTTCTCCCAACCTTGCCTGAGTAGCCAAATTATTAATAACCTCAGTAATATTATTTTTCTGCATATCAAGCATATTGGCAATATTTTCACTTTGTGAAGACAATTTCAAAGCTGCATTTTCCATATATTTGGTTTGTTCATTAAGTTTCTGCCAAGATATTTCATTATCTTTAAGCATATTTTGATGAACTTCTTTCATCCCTTTTTCGCTATCTTCAATTTGTTGCAAAGTTTCACCCATATTTGTTTTCACAGACATCATTGCAGCATCAAAACCATGCAAATGATTATTAATTTCATCATTTATTGTCTTAAGTTTATTAATAGCTGCATCAACTGTTTTTTCGGTTAATTCATGCTTGTTTGCCAACATTTTTTCAATTTCGGCCAAATCCTGTACTGATTTCTGAGAATTGGCAATAACTGTTTCTGCTCTGCGTCCGGTATCTTCCTCCAAAATAACCAACCGAGCAAACAGTTTATCGGCACCCTCCTCAACTCCTGCCATTTGTGATTTCAAAATATCCGCCATCTTATTTGTATTTTCTGACACTTTATCACAATAAGCATAAAAATCAGCTTGCTGTTGCCTAAACATAACATTAAGCGCCGCCACTTTTTCATCCATTCCGGCAGTTACTTCACTTATATACTTGGCAGCATTTTGAGAAATAGTATTAATATTGTCGCTCTTAGCCTCAAAATCAGTTATGGACTTAGCCAAAACAATTTCTGAATTGTCCGTCGTTTCGCTTAATTTTCGTGTGTGAGCATCCAACGATTTAGCAATTGCATCACTTTTTGTTTCAATATTATTAGCCAAAGTTTCCATATTTTGCGATTGTTTAATCAAAACATTTTCAAACTGCGTAACTTTTGCCAAAGTCCTGTTGGCAGAAGTATCAAACTGATTTGCCTGCTCCGATAAATTATCATTAAGAGCTTTGCTTTTATTGAGAGCATCATTACATTGCGAAAGCATTTTAGCAATATTAGATTTCAGCAATTCCAAAATACTTACGGCGTCCTGCTCCAAACTGGCAGATGATGCCGATAATTCATCAATCTGACGCTTTAATTCATTTTTAATATCTTCTACTCGAGATGCCGTATCGGTAATATATTTTTGTTGTTGCGCCAAAGATGCTTCACTGATTTGGCTTTGAGTAACCACTATTGATGAAGCCTCGTTCAATACCGAAGTTTGCTTTTGCATCAACGCGGCGACCTGATTAAGATTTTCGACAGATTGAGCTGTCTGCACCATCAAATTTTCGGTCGACAGATTAATTCCTTTATCAGCATCTTGCATTTGGGAAAATCCGGCTGCAATAGTCTTTTGCAATTCACCGTATCGCTGATTCAAGAGTTCGGTAAAATCAACAATCTTATCAATACTGTCTTTGCTGATCTCCCCAAAGTCAGATGTCTTTTCTTGTAATGTAGTCATATATGACACAATATCTCCGTTGGCTGCCAATACTTTCTCGTCCAAAACGGATACATTGCTGCTCAAAGCATTTTCCACCTCTTGCATAGCGGCAATAGCCTTATCGGATACACCGCTAAGATTAGATACCTGCATAGCAATAGCATCTTCCAAATTAGAACTTCTAACCATAAGTCTATCAAGCTCTTGATTAATTAGTTCGCCATGAGTTGTAAATTTCTTGTTAACCCCCTCAGCTTTTTCTTCCAAAACTTTTATAAACGCGGCAATATCCTTATTGTGTTTAGCTAAAGCTTCATCCATTTTTCTAATTTGTAAATCGACGGCATCATCAATATTATTCATTCCGGTTTTCAGATTATTATTAATAATTCCTATATTAGATATGGCAGACTTTGTAACTTCTTCTGTTTTTTGTTTTGCTTCTTTTCCCACTTCTTCCAAAAACAAATTAAGCTTCTGCACATGATTTTGTAAACTGTCTTCAAGACCAGATACTTCAGATGCAATTGAATTTTTAAGTATATTACAGTTATTTACGGCAGTATCACCAATTTGCTTAAGTAAATTAGTCTGCCCTTCCAAAACACCACGTACGGCATTAAAGGTTACATTGGTATTTTCGGCAAAATTTTTAAGATTCTGATTTGCCGTTGCTATATCATTTGCCGAACATGTATTAATATCTTTCAATTGTTCAGCAGCTTCTTTCAACTCTTTTAACTGAGGCGACATCTTAACAAACAAATCATTAAGAGAAGTTTCTATCCCGTTACCGCTGTCAATAAAATCCTGATTTATTTTGGCCAAACTCTGAGTAGAATTTTCAGCTTTATTAAGTATGTTTTCAAAATTTGCCATCAAAAACTTAACCCCATCGCTCAATTCAACAATGGTTTTTGAAGAATAATTATCCAAAGTACCAACCAATTTAGCAAAATCATCCACATTTTCTTTAATAGCATCTTTAATTTTAGATGTCTGCTCATGAGCAAGCTTAGACACCTGCTGCAACTCCACCACTTGTGAACGAATTGCATCAGCCATCGCTTTAGCTGTTTGCGGAGCGCCATCTTCAGGATATACCAACTGATTCATATAAGCCCGCAAAAATTTGGCCTCATGTTTAAAAGAGCTTCCACGATCAATATAAGCCATCACTACCCAAATTATAGCCAAAGGCAACGTAACCCCGGCCAAAAATCCACCAAACTCATCTGGCATCATCAAAAACAGATTAGACCATCCAAAAAACTGGGTGATATAGATTAAAACCACGGCAAACCATACCACACTGACACTAATCATCAGCTTGTGCAAATTATTATTAAGCCAAGATTCTTTTTCTTCAATTTCAATAGGTGTTTTTGATTCTTTCATAAATTGCGGCAAAACCGTAACATTGCCGATATTCTCAGCTGCTTTATCAGACATCTGGTCAATTCCCCATAACAAATATTCCCCAAAGTCCAAATCAACGGACTTCAGAGAGCATTATAAGCATATTTTTTTAAATTGGAAATACAATCAGCTTACGACAATACTTTATCCACAAGGAATTCAGGCTTCATCTTTCTTTTTCAAAATATACAACAATTTTTGCATGGCTCTTGCCTGCATTTCTTTTTCCGACAATCCTGCCGGCACAACTACTACCGCCTCGGTTTTGGTGTCAGGTTCAATTGCCGTAACCCTAACCGAAGCTCCCATTCTTACATATTCAAACAAAACATCTGCCATTTTATTTCAAAAACTTGTTGTTCTTAGCAAAACCAAACGGCGCCAACTTACCAACTTGCGCCCGATGCCCAAGCCAAGTAAGCAAATCTTTTTCAACACTTATTCCGCCGGCACGATTATAAGCAAATCCGTCTGCTTCGTTAAAGATTTGTATATCGCTCAACCCACCGTCTTTGTATTTTTGCAAGCAAACACCGCGTCCTCTGGCAATTGTGGGAATTTCTTCTGTTTTAAATACCAATATTTTGCGATTATCTCCAATCATTGCCACCATATCGCCAACCACTTTTTTACAAAACATGGTCTTTTCGCCTTCGGCCACATTCATAATTTTGCGTCCCTGCCTGGTCTGAGCAATAATATGATTTTCATCAACAATAAAACCATATCCTTTATTGGTGGCAATCAGATATGAGGCTTTGGGTTCAAACACAAACATCTCGGTGATAGAGTCATTGTTGCCCAAATCAATCATCAATCGCAACGGCTGCCCGAACCCTCTGCCCGATGGAATATCGCAGGCATTGACATTAAAGAATTTTCCTGCCGTATCAAACAATATTATCTTGTCGGTTGTTTGCGCGTGTATTGCTTTCAATAAACCGTCATCATCCTTAAATTTAAAATCTTCCGCAAGATTTACATACCCTTTAACACAGCGTATCCACCCTTTTTCGGACAAGATTACCGTAATCGGCTCTTTTTCAACCATCGCCTCAATTGAAATATCAATATTTTCGACATCAACCTCGGCAAATTCGGTGCGTCTGCGGCCCAAAGCCGTCTTTTTACCGAATTTTTCTTTTATTGCTTTTATTTCCTCAGCCACTTTTTGCCAGCGTTTAGCTTCATCTGCAAGCAATTCTTCCAACCCCTGCTTCTCGGCACTCAAATCATCAAATTCGCGCCTTATTTCGGCTTCTTCCAGTTTCCGCAAATTTCTAAGTTTCATGTTAAGAATTGATTCCGCCTGTACTTCCGATAGACCAAATTTCTCAATCATCTTAGGCTTTGGCTCGTCTTCTTCGCGGATAATACGGATAATCTCATCCAAATTAAGGTATGCGATTAGATAACCCGACAAAATCTCTAATCTGGCAATTATCTTTTGCAAACGATAATCGGTTCTTCTTTGCAAAACAATCATTCTGTGGTTTAAGAACTCGCGCAACACCTCGGCGATACTCATAACTCTCGGTACACCGTCAGAATCAAGCACATTCATGTTCATATTGAATTTGGCTTCCAATTCGGTGTTCTTAAACAACAACTCCATCAGCATATTGGCATCAACGTTGCGGTTTTTTGGCTCCAACACAATTCTGACATCTTGCGCTGACTCATCTCTGACATCATTGAGAAGCGGCAGCTTCTTTTCTTGCAACAAAAGCGCAATTCTTTCAATCAGCTTTGATTTTATCACCTGATACGGTATCTCGGTAACCACAATCTGGTATTGCCCCATACCCAAGTCTTCTTTTTCCCACTTGGCTCTGATTCTGAAATTACCTTTTCCGGTAGTATAAGCATCCAAAATGGTGGCAAATTTGTCAACAATCACCCCGCCTGTTGGAAAGTCAGGCCCTTTAATTTTTCTGACCAAATTTTCGATTGTCACATCAGGCTTTTCAATCATCAACAAAAGTGCATCACACACTTCCGACAAATTGTGCGGCGGAATATTAGTCGCCATACCAACCGCAATTCCGCTTGAACCGTTGCATAACAAATTAGGTACAGCCCCCGGCATAACAACCGGCTCTTGCTCCTCACCGTCATAAGTATCCATAAAATCAACGGCGTTTTCGTTTAATCCATCCATCAAAGCAATGGCAAATTCGGTCAACCTGGCCTCGGTATAACGCATTGCCGCCGGACTGTCACCGTCAATATTGCCAAAATTACCCTGCCCGTCCACCAGCGGATATCTTACCGAAAAATCCTGCGCCAAACGACACATCGCCCCATAAACCGCACTATCGCCGTGCGGATGATACTTACCGATAACATCGCCCACCACGCGTGCACATTTCTTAAATCCTGACTTAGGGTCAAGGTGCAATTGTCTCATAGCAAATAAAAGCCTTCTGTGCACCGGCTTTAATCCGTCTCTCACATCAGGCAACGAGCGTGATACAATGGTAGACATTGCATAAGACAAATAGCGGCTGCTCAATTCTTCAGCCAGCTGCACGGTTTTAATTTTTTCTTGTGTTTCAGACATTGCTATCCTTGAGTATTTTCAACAATTTGAGCCAAATTAACACGACATTCCGGAAATTTCAAGTTATGAATTGCAAAAAAATTTTTTTTGAGGAAAAACTCCGTCATATTAAGCAAATCCGCCACTTCCGATTGTTCGGGATAATAATTTTTTTCCACAATAAAATGCGGGAATCTAAACATTTTGTCTTTATACGGCCTCCCCGCATCCAAACAAACGGCCTTAGCGCTTTTTGGCGAGACAAACTCCAAATTTTCTCTTGTCCCCGTTGCTGCACACTCGCTCAAATCAAGCCCTATACCCAAAAACTCTAGCAAATAAAATTCAAAGAAAGAATAATGAATTATCCAATTATCTTCATCTATTAGATTAACAAAACTCTCAGCCCAGTAATAAAATCTGTCTAATGGTTGTAGTTCGGGCAAACAAGCATTACTAAGCGCACAAAAACACGACAAAGCTTGAAGCTTGTCTGCATTATCCAAAAAATTAACCGCATATGGTGTAATCAATTCCACCTTCAATGACAGCATATTGTCATCCACCCGCGACCAGGCATCAATTTTAACTTTATTTCCGGGTTGAAAAACCGCCAATGTCTTTTTATTGAGGCCCGATCTGACATAACCGCACACCTTGCCGTATTCTTTGCATAAAACGGTCAAAATAAGCGAATTTTCGCCGTGTTTGCGGCAATGAATGATATAGCCCTCGTCAACAAATTTCATACCTTAAGCCATATCATTAACCTTATGTTTCGTCAATCATCCGAAGATATTAATCAACCAAAAAGAAAGCTCCGAATCATACAATCGGAGCCGTCTTTGAACCATAAAGCCGCTGTCAGGCTGTTTTTTTGCCCTCTTTCTGCGCCTGTATGGCCTGATAAGCCGCGCCAAAATCAGCCAGATTAGAGGCTGTTTCGCTGTAATAATCCGTAATTTTTGATTTTGTAATCAAATCATACTCTTTCAAATACGCCAAAATCGGTTTCATATCCTTAAGAGCAATGGTATTCGGTCCGTCAGATAAAGCCTTGTCGGGGTTTTCGTGGGTTTCAAAAAACAACCCGCCGACTCCGGCTGCAATTGCCGCTCTGGCCAATACCGGAGCCAATTCCCGATTACCTCCGGTAGATGTTCCCAACCCGCCGGGTTTTTGCACCGAATGCGTCGCGTCAAAAATAACCGGACACCCGGTTGTCTTGGCCATAACGGAAAAACCCGTCATATCCACCACCAATGTATGATACCCGAACGAAACGCCGCGCTCAGTCAGGCAGACTTGTTCATTACCGGCATCCAAGCATTTCTGCACCGCGTTTTTCATATCTTCCGGCGCCAAAAACTGGCCTTTTTTGATATTGATAACTTTTCCGGTCTTGGCTGCGGCCACCACCAAATCGGTCTGGCGGCACAAAAAAGCCGGAATTTGCAACATATCAACATGCTGAGCAACCTCGGCACATTGCCACGGCTCATGCACATCGGTCACAATCGGAATATTATTATAAAGCTTTTTAATTTCGTCAAACGTTTCCATCCCTTTTTCGAGACCGACACCGCGCGCGCCACGAATTGACGAGCGATTGGCTTTGTCAAACGAGGCCTTAAAGACATAAGGAATGTCCAACTCTTTGGTAATCTCGCACATCGCGCCGCAAATATCCGCGGCGTGTTGCTTACTCTCAATCTGACACGGTCCGCACAACAAAGAAAAAGCCTTGCGGTTATTAATTTCAATCTGCCCTATTCGAACACTTTTTTGTTCCATCTTTTGCTTCCTTATAAAAGAAAATTGATCCGACACTTTGTGCTCTCTAGCACAAAATTCGACAAAAAACAAGTTTTTTTTTTACTTTTTCATTATCCGATAAAAGCTTTAACTTTTTCCGCAAACTGATTCAAAATATCAGACTTCGGCGTATACTTTTCTTCAAAAACTTCTGCCGTCTGCCAACCGAGATCATCCATCACTTGTTTGACCTCTTTAACAACCCCCGGCCGCCAGCCGTAGGAACCAAAAGCCAGTCCTTTCTTTCCCTTGGGCGCAAGGCCTTTCATATAGGTCAAAAACGCCGCCACCCGAGGAAAGATTTGATTATTAAGTGTTGGTGTCCCGACCAAAACATATTCGGCATCCAAGATATCGGTCATAACATCAGAGATATGGCTGACCCCCAAATTGTGCTTAACCACCTCGATTCCTTCATCCTGAAATTCGGCCATGGCCGCCTCGGCCAATTTTGCGGTTGCCCCCCACATCGTATCATAAGCTATCACTGCTTTTTTAACCGTTTTGCCTTTGGCCCAATCGGCATAAAGCGACAAAATTTGATTAACCTCATCTTTGCCCGACCAAATAAGCCCGTGCGATGGCGCAATCATATCAATATCAAGCTTCATCTCGGCTGCCGAAGACAAAGCTTTTTCGGCCTGCATACCATAGGGAAACAAAATATTGGCATAATAACTTTTGGCTGCTTTAACTACCAAATCATTAGGATAATCCCTAACCATCAAAGCCTCACAGCACAAGTGTTGACCAAATCCGTCATTGGGCAACAATAGTTTATCCTCTGCCACATAGGTCATCATTGAATCCGGCCAATGCAGCATCGGCGTTGTCAAGAAACTCAAGTTACGTTTGCCGATATTAAGCACATCGCCGGTCTTAACAATATGATATTGCCAGCCTGTCGTGTCAAAATGCGCCTCCAAAGCCATTTTACCCGCGGCATTGGTAACAATTATCGCCTGCGGAGCCAATTTCATAATCTCCGGCACACTTCCCGAATGGTCTTGCTCCACATGATTAACGATTAGATAATTTATTTTAGAAAAATCGATTACGGATTTAACTCTTGCAATCTGCTCATTGCTCATATAAGCCTTAACTCCGTCAACCAAAGTAATCTTGTCATCCATAATCAAATAACTATTGTAGGTTGATCCATCCGGCGTGTTATACCCGTGGAATTCTCTCAAATTCCAATCTTTAGCACCCACCCAAAATATATCTTTTTTTATCTCAACGGCTTTCATTCGCATTTCTCCTTAAAAATTTACATATGACTATAAGATAAGCTTTTTATTTTGATTGACAAGATAAAATAATTTTATTAAAAATGATAATCATTCTTAATTTTATACACAAGGTAAAAATTTGAAATATTCCAAGCAACGTTCTCTAATTCTAGACACTCTGAGGCAAAATCCCTGCCACCCGACGGCAGAACAGATTTTTGCACTTGTGCGTCAAAAAGACGACAACATCAGCTTGGCAACCGTATACCGCAACCTAAATCGACTAGCCGAAAACGGCATGATACGCAAACTTTCTCATATTGACAAGGTTGCCCGCTTTGACCATACTTTGGTCAAGCACTACCATTTTATCTGTACTTCCTGCTCTCGCATAATAGACATTGACAGCAACATTCTTCCGTCTTTTATCCAGCAGATTACAGATCAAACAGGTCTGGCAGTAGAAAGTGCAGACATATCCTTAAAAGGAATCTGCCCTGACTGCCTCCGATTAAACCAAAACTTATAACAACTAAAGGAGAAAACGATGGAACTCAAAGGCTCTAAAACCGAAAAGAACTTAATGGAAGCATTTGCCGGCGAATCTCAAGCCCGCAACAAATATACCTATTATGCCTCCAAAGCCAAAAAAGAAGGCTATAACATCATAGCAGACAAATTTGAACAAACCGCCAATAATGAAAAAGAACATGCCAAAATTTGGTTCAAGCTTCTTCACGGCGGCGAAGTTCCTTCCACCATGGCCAACTTAAAAGATGCTGCCGCCGGTGAGAACTACGAGTGGACCGATATGTATGCCCGCATGGCCAAAGAAGCCAAAGAAGAAGGCTTCACCAAAATTGCCGCTCTTTTTGAGATGGTAGGCAAGATAGAGAAAGGCCATGAGGAGCGTTATCAAGCTCTGCTCAAATCTTTGGAAGAAGGCACCATATTCAATCGTCCAACCAAAGTTATATGGGAGTGCGCCAACTGTGGCCACCGTGTAGAAGCTCCTTCTGCACCGGAAAAATGCCCGGTTTGCGATCATCCGCAAGCATACTTTTTTGAATTGCAAGAGCAGTTCTAATTAAAACGAAAAGCCCCGTAAAAAAACGGGGCTTTTATTTGTCTAACCGAGACTTGCGATTTACGAATTAGCCTCTTCAACCAACTTCAAATCGCCGGCAACAGTTTTTTCTCTTTCTGTCTTCAGCTCGTAACTTACCTTTGCACCTTCCTGCAAAGTATACATACCGGCAGCCTTAACAGCGGTAATATGAACAAATACATCATTTCCGCCCTCATCCGGAGTAATAAAACCATAACCTTTTTTCTTGTTAAACCATTTAACTGTTCCTGTTGCCATCTCGAATATCCTCACATAAAACAGGTTAATACAAAGGCCTCAACGCCTCATGATTTTCATCATGACACTAACTTTAATACACTATTTTGAGCTTGGCAAGATATATTTACAAACATTCTTAAAAATTAACAAACTACTTTGCGCATAAAAACACTTCACAAAAATAAAAAATATGTTATACATAAAGCCTCACAGGCTCGCACCAATGGGGGTGTGGGTCTTTCATTACGTTATGAAGAAAAGGAATAAACATTATGACACTAAAAAAATTACGCCAAGACAATTATCCCGAATGGTATCAAGCCGTAGTATCAGAATCTGACATGGCCGAAAACTCATCATCTCCCGGCTGCATGGTCATAAAACCTTGGGGCTATGGTATCTGGGAGCGCATCCGCGACGTATTTGATGAAAAGATTAAATCTACCGACCATGAAAACTGCTATTTTCCAATGTTTATTCCGCTTTCTTTCTTCCAAAAAGAAGCTGAGCATGTTGAGGGATTTGCCAAAGAAATGGCGGTTGTAACGCACTCGCGCCTTGCTATGGAAAACGGCAAACTTACCCCTTCTTCCAAACTGGAAGAACCTTTGATTGTCCGCCCGACATCCGAGGCCATTATTGCCGATTCTTTTTCCAAATGGGTCAAATCCTATCGCGATTTGCCTGTATTGGTCAACCAATGGGCCAATGTGGTAAGATGGGAGATGCGCCCTCGCCTGTTTTTGCGCACTCGCGAATTTTTATGGCAAGAAGGACATACAGCACACGCCTCAGCCGAGGAGGCTTTAGAGGAAACTACTACCATGCTTGAAGCTTATAAAGAGCTTTGCGAACAAACTTTGGCTATGCCGGTAATATGCGGTCGCAAACCTGAATACGACAAATTTCCCGGTGCCGTAGACACCTACTGTGTTGAAGCCATGATGCAAGACGGCAAAGCCCTGCAAGCCGGAACCTCGCATTTCTTAGGGCAAAATTTTGCCAAGGCGGCCAATATTTCGTTTGTCAACAAAAACAATCAACAAGAATTTGCCTACACCACTTCTTGGGGCGTATCAACTCGCTTAATCGGCGGCTTGATTATGACCCATGCCGATGACGAAGGTATGGTAACTCCGCCCAAGATTGCGCCTTATCAAATTGTGATTATTCCGGTAATTAAAAATGCCGATGATACCGATGCAGTTATGGCCTATATCAAGGGCCTGCAAGCAGATTTAATGAAGCAAACTCCTTTTGGCGAAAAAATCCGCATTAAACTTGACAAACGCGACAAGCCATCTGTCGATAAATTCTGGGAATGGACCAAAAAAGGCGCTCCGATAATTTTAGAGATTGGCAAACGCGATGTAGACGGCAATAACCTGATGTTAAAACAACGTATCTATATCAATACGCCTCAAGGCAAACAAGTCATCGCCAAATCAGATTTTGTTGCCCAAGCAACTAAATATCTTGAAAATATTCAAAACGAGATGTTTGCACGAGCCAAAAAGCGCTTGGATGACAACATCCGCACCGATATCACCACCAAACAAGCTTTTGCCGACTATTTTGCCAATGCCAACGAATGGATTGAAGACGGCAAAAAGGGCAAAGTTGCTTTTGTGCGCGGCAAATGGTGCGGTGATCCGGAAACGGAAGAAATCTTAAAACAGATGAAAATCACCATCCGTTGCCTGCCCTTTGACCAAAGCGAAACTACCGGCGAGTGTCTTTTAACTGGCAAACCTGCAACCATGGATGTAATCTACGCCAGATGCTACTAAACTCTAAAGCACCGAAATCATCGGGGCTTAAATTTAATCATGAAAAAAATCCCTTTGAATCACTCAAAGGGATTTTTCTTCTATTTCATGTCTTTTTGGTTAGTACCTTGAGCAACATAGGTTTCAATTTGCCGTGCTGCCTTTTTGGCCAAAGCAATACAACCAGGCCCTGCCACACATCCGCCCTCACAACACATAACTTCAATCATATTGTTCTCTGAGCCTTTGGTAGCGTATTTCTTAAGCAACTTCATATTTTCTTTGCTCAATCCGTCAATTCTTTCCGGCCTAAAATCGACCTTGCCGTCCACCAAATTACCAACCGCTCCGGCTACTCCGCCCGAAAGCGGATAGTTTCGCCCTTGAGCTGACGATACTTTGGCAAATTCTTGAGCTTCACAATCGCCGATTTCAATTCCGGCACCAACAAACATCGCACCTATTTCTTCAAAGGTCAAAACATAATCAACATTAGGATCATATTCCGCCTCGGTTCTCTTGGCCAAACAAGGACCAACAAATACCGATACACTGTCAGGTTGCTCTTTTTTAAGCATTTCTGCAGCATAATACATTGGTGTTTTGGTGTTAGAAACAAACGGCGCCAACTCCGGAATATGTACCTTGGCAGCTCTGTAATAAGCCGGACAACAAGAGGTTGTCATAAAATTCTTGCCTTCTTTCATTCTTTCAATAAATTCGGCAGCCTCATTTTTAGATGTAACATCTGCCCCGGCCGCCACCTCGATAACATCGTCAAAGCCAGCCTTTTTCAAAGCCCCGACAACCTGACCGATTTCAAACGGAAACTGTCCCACAATCGCCGGTGCCAACATAGCCACCACCTTTTTATCACTGTTATGAATAAGGTTTAAGACATCAACCAATTGCGAGCGTTCAACAATTGCGCCAAATGGGCAAGACTGCAAACATTTGCCGCAAGAGATACAGGTATCCTCGTTAATATGCTCAACCCCAAACTCGTCTTTTCTGATAGCCCCCACCGGACAAGCCTCCTCGCACGGCACCGGCAGCTTAACAATTGCATGATACGGACAAACTTCCATGCATTTTCCGCACGACACACAAAGACCAGGGTCAATGTGTGAACGCCCATGAACAATCGAAATCGCCTGTTTAGGGCAATTCATCACACAAGGTCTGGCAAAACACCCCCGGCACGCATCGGTAACCATATATTGCGATTTGACACAAGCCGAGCAAGCAATATCAATCACCGCCAAACAACTTTTGGCATGATTTTGTCTTTTTAACGCCTCTTTGCCATAATCTTTAAGCTGCTTTGCCTCGTTTGTTTCATCTTGCGGCGTAAAGCCCATCGCCGCCATCATTCTGTATTTTAAGATGGCCCTGTCTTTATAAATGCAGCACCTGCTGGAATCATAATCTTTCGGGCGCATTTCTATAGGTATCTCATCGGCCGTTTCAAATCTGTCTTTATAAAAGCTTTCAACCACTTTAACCAGAATTCTGCTACGCATTTGGTTGGCATAATTTTTGGGTATTAACACGATTTTTCTTCCTCTTTGGCAATCAATTCTCTAACTCTGGCAACCACTTTTTCCAAGGTAGCCTCTTGTATAACTTCACCGTTAATCTCCACAAACGGCCCTTTGTTATAACCTTGACCTTGGCTGCAATGATTCATACACCTAACTTCTTTCACCTCTATTTTATCGGCAATATCGGAAGGTGCGGCAAACTCCAAAGCCTGTATTTGCGGAGCTCCCATAACAAAACAGGCTGTCCCGGCACAAAGTTTAACTTGTATTTTTTCCATGTGCTTTATCCTTTTTTCTCAATTAAACGTACTTAACACTTATTTCTTTTAAGTATTTGCTCTGCAAAAGCCTAAAAATCTTTTTAACAATATTTCGGCGAATGTCAAGCTCCATCGGCAAATTAGGATCCTGATGCGCTTCATTGATTTTGGTACCGATAACAAAATCTATTTTATCAGAATCAAGCAAAAGCTTTGCCAATCTGGTAGCCGCATTATCCTTGTCCTCATCGATTCCTTCTTTTAGCATACGGTACACTTCGGTCAATGTCAAAATACCTTCTGTTACCAAATCAATACCGGGCATAATCGATGCCATCGGAATATTGGGATCAAATGTCGTCTTATCCATTTCACATTTCAAACAAAGCTCGCGCTCAATAATATTAGCGGTAGTTCCGCCGCAAATTGCGGTTTTACCATCATAATAATCAATCATTTCGGCAATTTCATGGTCTTTTTCTTCATCAAACGGCGGCCCGCTCAAAAGCAAAAGCTTTCTGGGCTTTCTAAAATAAACCACCGTACAGCTGATATCATCACCGGCTTTTCCTTCCGGTTCTTTATCCAAGGCTTCATGCACGATAGTCTCAGCCAAATCTTTAGCAGAAATATGAGGATGACGTCTGACTTGATTTTCAATAAATTTCCAAACACCTTCACGTTGCCACCCCAAAGGATATTTAGGATTACCAAGTCCAGCCTGCGTAACTCCGTCCGACATTATAATAATTCTGTCTTCTTCTTTAGCCACAAACTGATAAATATTTATCACTCTGTCTTTCCAGTTATCCGAAGATATTTCATGGTGCGAAGGATGATATTGCTCAAAATTGCGTACCACAAAACATTGCGGATTATCCATCTCATAAATACGTGTCTTACCCTCAAGCGTTGCGTCAATAATTGAGAATGTGGCATAACTTATTTTTCTTATCTGACACACCGGCAACGCCTGCATCATCACCTCGGCTGAGCGCACCAAATCCAAATCGCTTTCGACAAATTTCAAAGCCATTCTTGTTGTCATGGAAGACAATATATTAGCCTTAACTCCGCTGCCCAACCCATCCGACAGCACCGAAATAATTCTCTGCTCCTCTGGCAATTTTTCCGAAGCTATGGCATCACCGAAACAACTCTCCGTTGCTTTGTGTTCCTGGTGTGAACCAATCTCAATAAACAAGGAATCACTCATTAACTATTCATCCCTCTTATTGCGAATTGTGATATTGGGCTTGTCATAATCGTCCGCGGCATAATCTTTGGCAATTGATCGCAACAAGACCTCGGTTTCTGCCATATGCTCACCCAAAGTACAAGCAATTTGTTGCACCGTTGCCAAGTTTTTCTCTATAACCTCTTTGGCCTTTTCGGCAATTTTCTCACGTTTTATTTCCACATTGGTCACATCTTGAATAACACCGCCGACTACTTGCTTTTGTTCAATATTAAACACCATCACATCATAAACTTTTCCCTGATGTTTTGCATTTTCTCTTTTAACATCTTCTCCCAAATCAAGCGAGGCGGAAAACAAATTGGTAAAACCGATAAAATCTCTCAAATTTGCCCCGATCAAATTGTTTTTATCATAGATATCACCATGTTCTTCATCATTCCAAAACTCTTTAACGAAATAATCATTATATTCCATTATTGACAACTTGGAATTAACAATCACAATCGGTGAAGGAATACATTTCAACAAAGCATTGGCCTTGCGCTGCGCCTGCTGTTTAATATGCGATACGCACATATCAATTTCAGCCTTGCCATCCAAAATAGCTTTGGCAAAATTACGACAATTATCATACCCACAGGCATTGCAGTTAATCTCATCTTCCAAAGTATATTTACCAAGCATATTAAGAACTCTCTTAATTTGCTCTTCGGTATATGTATGATTTTCCACCGGATTTTGGGCATATTCTTTATCTATATCAACCTCAGGCTTACGTTTTCCGGTTTTTTCCGAAACCTTCGCATCCTCCAATATTTTGGTTCTTTTTTCAAATCCAGACTTAAGTTTTCTGGTGCAAGGCCCGTTAACACATCCTCCCTCACAAGCCAAACATTCCATAAACACCGGCTTTTCAGGTATATTTCCTCTTATTGTTTCAAGCTCGCGTTGAATGTTTTCTAGCCCAGTCAATTGCATCATATAAACATGATCCATTCCGCCATAAGGACGAATTGTTTCAATCATTCCCCCCTCAATCGGATAATAGCGCCCCTCTTCTGCTCTTTTATAAACAAAATCAATTCCTTTTTCTGGGGTTATATTATGATAATCAATTCCTTTTTCTCTAAACCAGCGCCGCAAATCTCTAAAAGATATACTCAAATTCAACAAATCGGCATTTCTGTCAGCCTCAAATTTTTTGGCAATGCAAGGTCCCACAAATACTATTTTAATATCGTCTCCCAATTTCTTTCGCATTAATTTACAATGCGACAACACCGGAGAAAGCACTGGCGTCAGATTAGCGCTCAAATCAGGCATATATTTATTAATGTATTCAACAAATGCCGGACAAGCAGTTGACAGAAACAATCCTTTTTTCTGCTTTGATAAAAACCTTACCACATGAGCTGAAACCTCTTCTGCTCCGAGAGCTGTTTCACTAACCCCTGCAAACCCCAAAGCCTTAATTGCCGTCAACAGTTGCTCTTTGGTAACATTTTCAAATTCAGCCACCCACGACGGCGCCAACGATACATAAACTTTTTCACCAGATTGTAACATATTTTTGGCCCGAGGAACATCATCTCGATCTTGTTTGGCCCTAACCGGACAAACCTTGTAGCATTTACCGCAAGCCACACACAATTCCGGCACGATTTGCGCCGAATTATCTTCAATCTTAATTGCCTTAACCGGGCACTCTCGCACACATTTATAACAGTCTTGGCAATCGTTCTTAATTGTAAACAACGGATGCTCGCGGCTAGACATCAGTCCTACTCCTTAAAAGTCTTATCCAAAATATCAATTATTGTTCCGGTATCAACATTATGATACTCAACCCCTTCAATAGCAATATTCGGCCCGTTTGCACACTGATTGCAACACCGCAATCCGGAAATTTCCACTTCTGCCTCCAATCCGTTATCTTTAATATAACGCATAATGGCATCCAAATTTTTGTTATTGCCACGTGCAAAACACGAACTTCCCATACAAATCTGTATCTTTTTGGGCATCAAGCGCCTCCTTTACCACCAAAGGGGTTGATTTATACCAATTTATATTTTTCCTTCAAAGGCATCCATATAAATTTTCCTGATATCTTCCATCAAAGGATATACCGGATTTGCTCCCGTGCACTGATCGTCAAAAGCATTCTCAACCAACCAATCAAGCTTGGCTTCAAAATCTTTTTTCGATATGCCCCATTCTTTAATCGATGCCGGAATTTCAATTTCTTTTTTCAATTCGGCAATAGCCTCAATCAAAGCAGCAACCTTTTCATCATCGGTTCTGCCCTTAAGCTTTAGGTTGTTGGCAATCTGCGCATAGCGTTTTTTAGCTTCCGGCACTTTATATTGCGGGAATATCGCCTGCTTGCGCGGACAATCAGTTGCGTTATATTTGATAATTTGACAAATCAACAACGCATTGGCAATTCCGTGCGGAATATTAAATGCGGCCCCGAGTTTATGCGCCATGGAGTGACACAGACCCAAAAAGGCATTGGCAAAAGCCATACCGGCGATTGTTGCCGCATGATGCATTTTCTCTCTGGCTTTCGGATCATCGGCGCCGTTTTTATAGGCTCGCGGCAGATATCGGAACACCTGCTTAGCCGCCTCCAAAGCCGCCGAGTTGGTAAAGTTTGTCGCCATAACCGAAACATAGGCTTCCAAAGCATGAACCAGGGCGTCAATACCGCCGGCCGAAGTCAGGCCTTTTGGCATATTATCCACAAAGTTGGCATCAACAATTGCCATATTAGGTGTCAAAGCATAGTCGGCAATAGCATATTTTACATGACTTACATCATCGGTAATGACCGCAAACGGCGTAACCTCAGAACCGGTACCCGATGTTGTCGGAATAGCAACCATCATAGCTTTTTTGCCCAATTCGCCGATAGCGCAAATACGTTTTCTGATATCCATAAAACGCATAGCCACATCTTCAAATTCCAAATCCGGCCTTTCATATTTAAGCCACATAATTTTGGCCGCATCCATCGGCGAACCGCCGCCAAAAGATATAAAAACATCCGGCTTAAACACATTAATCATCACCAAAGCTTCCTCAATGGTAGATATTGTAGGATCAGGTTTCACATCAAAGAAAATCTGATACTCAATATCCATTTCTTCCAAAACATTGGTAATGGCGCTAACCATACCCGAATCAAACAAATACCTGTCAGTAACAATAAAGGCTCTTTTTTTGCCTTCCAACTCGCGCAAAGCAAAATCCGTTGCTCCGCGTTTAAAATAAATTTTTGGCGGTACTCTAAACCACAACATATTTTCTCTCCTCTCGGCAACGGTTTTATAATTCAACAAATGCTTAACCCCAACATTTTCACTAACGGAGTTTCCACCCCACGAGCCACAACCCAATGTCAACGACGGCTCCAATCTAAAGTTAAACAAATCGCCGATTCCTCCCTGCGATGAAGGCGAATTAACCAGCAACCTTCCGGTCGGCAGCTTTTTGGCAAAATAATCAACTCTGTCTTGCTTTCTGGTATCGGTATACAAAACCGAAGTATGCCCCATACCGCCAAGCTCTACCAAATGCAAAGCCTTGTCAACCGCCGTTTCAAAATCATCTGCCTGATAAAGTGTCAAAATCGGCGACAATTTTTCATGAGCATACGGATTAGCCACATCTATGACTTTTTGTTCGGCCAACAATATTTTAGTATGATCAGCCACGTTAATTCCTGCCATTTTAGCAATCTTAACCGCCGGCTGCCCAACAATCTCCGGATTAACGCCTTTGGGCGTCAAAATAATTTTGGATAACTTTTCAGCCTCTTTTGGAGCCAGCAAGTGCGCTCCGCGCAAAACAAACTCTTTCTTAACTTTTTCATAAACTTGCTTCAGCGCAATAACCGATTGTTCCGAAGCACAAATCATTCCGTTATCAAAGGTTTTCGACATCAAAATATAAGAAACCGCCATCTCGACATCAGCCGTCTCATCAATAATTGCCGGCACATTACCAGCCCCTACTCCAAGCGCCGGTTTTCCAGATGAATAAGCAGCCTTAACCATCCCCGGCCCGCCGGTTGCCAAAATCCCGTCAACTAAAGGATGCGTCATCAAAATATCCGTTAGCTCAATCGATGGTTCATCAATCCAGGCAATAATATTTTCCGGTGCACCGGCTTTAACTGCCGCCTCATAAACAACTTTAGCCGCTTCAATTGTCGACTTTTTAGCCCTCGGGTGCGGCGAAAATATAATAGCGTTACGAGTTTTCAAACAAATAAGTGCCTTAAAAATTGCTGTTGATGTAGGATTGGTTGTCGGCACCACTCCGGCCATAACACCCAACGGCTCAGCCACTATTTTAACGCCGTTTGTTTTGTCCGATTTGATAATACCGCAGGTTTTATCATTTTTGTATTTATTATAGATATACTCTGAGGCAAAATGGTTTTTAATAATTTTATCTTCCACCACTCCCATTCCGGTATCTTCAACCGCCATCTTGGCCAGCGGGATTCGCTCCTTGTCGGCAGCAGTCGCCGCCGCCTTAAAAATTTTATTTACCGTTTCCTGATCAAAAGTTGCAAAGCGCCTCTGCGCCTCTTTCACTTTTTTAATCAGGTTTTCCAAATCCTTAGGTGTTTTAATTTCCTTATTTGCCATTATTTGCGACCTTTCATAAAAATTCTCCACAGTTTAAAAATTTTATCATCAAATTATTAAAATAAGGTTTATCCTCACCCGACAAACCTTATTTTTTAAGCTATTTAAGTTGCGATTGATACAGCGATGCATAAATCGAATTTTCTTTTTTAAGCAACTCGTCATGCGTTCCGCTTTCAACCAATTCACCATAGTTTATCACCACGATTTTATCGGCATTTCTAACCGTTGACAGCCTGTGTGCAATAATAAACACGGTTCTGTCTTTCATCAAATTGTCAACAGCTTGCTGCACCACAGCCTCAGATTTATTGTCCAAAGCCGATGTCGCCTCATCCAAAATAACTATTGGAGCATTCTTCAAAAACGCCCTGGCAATGGCAATACGCTGTTTTTGCCCGCCAGAAAGTAAAGCTCCTCGCTCTCCTATTGGCGTATCCAGTCCTTGCTTCAATCCCTTGACAAATTCTTCCAAACAAGCATCCTTTACGGCTTCTTTTATTTCCTCTTCGGTTGCGTTCTCATTCCCAAGCAAAATATTATCTCTGATTGTTCCTGCAAATAAAAAATTATCTTGAAAAACTATTGCAATTTTATCCCGCAAAGAATCCAAATCCAAATCTTTAACATTTATCCCGTCTATCAACAGCTCTCCCGATGTTACGTCATAAAATCTTGGCAGCAAGTTAACCATGGTTGTTTTTCCGCCGCCCGAATTACCGACAAACGCAATAGTTTCTCCTTTTGCAATCTTAAGATTTATATTTTTTAATACCGGTTTATTTTTTTCATACTCAAAACAAACATTTTTGTATTCTATTCCCTTGTTTATTCCTTTAAGCACAATGGCATTTTCTTTAGATCTTATGGCAGGCATTCCGTCCAACAACGAAAAAACTCTATCCATAGCCATCAAAGCCATCTGCACCGCATTAAAATTATTTCCGATAGCCTTAATCGGTGTATAAAGCATAATAAGTGCTGCAATAAACGATACAAAATTACCCGGAGTAATTTCGTGTGTAACAATCAGGTAACTTCCCAGCCAAATAACCGCGGCAATACCAACCGACACAATAAAATGCATCATCGGCGATAAAATACCCGTACGCTGTGTCATCTTAATTCCCAGCTTAAAACATTGCCGTAAAGTATCGCTAAATCTTTTTTCCTGATAGTCATACAGATTATAAGAGCTGATTATTCTATTTCCGCTAAAAGTTTCATTAAAATGGGTAACCACAGCCGAACCGGAAAAGACCGATTTATCCATTACCGTTTTAATTCTTTTCTTAACTGTCGTAAGCGGATACAATGCCGCTCCCAGCACCACGACTGCCACTATTGCCAATTGCCAAGAATTATAAAACAATACCACAATCAAAGATATCGAAGAAAACAATCTTGTGGTAAAGAGCTTAAGATTAGCCAACAAACCATTACAGCTCATATCCACATCATTATTAAACCGATAAACAATTTCTCCCGAATTACGGCTATCAAAAAAAGCCGCATCATAATGCAACAATTTTTTAAACAAATCCACCTTAAGTCCCATCGAAACCTTTTGTCCAACCCAAGTATTGAGATAAGTTGCCGAGTAATTAAAAACACTTTGTATCAAAGTAAATAATATAATCAAAAGCGGAATATAAGCCGTATAATTGCTTCCTTTTTCAATCATAACAATATCCATGTAAGGTTTTAACGCCCAAGCAATAACCGCATCCATAGCGCCGATTGGAATTGTAATCACCAAAGCCAATACGGCCCTTCCCCAATATGGCTTAACATATTTCCACATTTTTTTATAATTGCGGCACATCTGCGAATTAACGATTTTTTCTTTAATATCTTCAAACATTTGTATCACTATAGCTGTTAAAACTGTAATGCAGTCTATGCCAAAACCAAAATAATTGCAAATGCTTTTACATTTATATCCGCACCTCAAACGCGCTATAACACTTAAGTTTTGATCTAAGCCTTATTTTAGCACCAATTACCTCGGCAATTTTTTCCACAATATTAAGCCCCAATCCGGCACCGCCACGCCTTCTATCACTTAAAGTGTTGCATTGATAAAAAGCTTTAAATATGTGTTTTTGCTTGTTTTTATCTATACCATCTCCATCATCAACAACCCAAAAGCCATTTTTTGTATTGCCAACTCTTATTTTAGTTTTGGCATATTTCAAAGCATTGCTCAGTAAATTACGCAAGATACGCTCAACCAAAAAAACATCCTGATTTATAATCACATTTTCAACTCTATAACTCAAAATTATTTGCTTTTCCGCGGCCATTTCTTTATATTCGTCACAAATTCTTGCGACCAGTCCGCCCAAATCAAAATTTTGCACTTCAAAAACCATACCTCCAGAATCAAGCTTAGACACATCCAAAAAATTATTTACCAACCCAGTCAGATTCCGGCTAAGGACGCTCAGTTTATCAGCCAATTCCGGATATTTTTCAACCGGAGCATTTTTCAAACCCTCAATAAACAAATCCATTGCCTGCAAAGGCTGTCTGATATCATGGCTTGCCTGCGCCAAAAAATATGACTTAGCCAAATTAGCCTCATCAGCTGCTTTTTTGGCGTCAATCAATTGATGCTGAGCCTTGATTAAATCGCTAATATCTTGAAAAGCTCCGGCTATCTTAGGTTCACCGCTTTCATAAATAATTCCGGCCATAAAGCGACAATACTTAAGCTCTCCTTCATAGGTTACAATTCTTGCATCACCTTTAATATCTCTGTGCGTCCCAATAAGTTCCTTAAGTTTTTGCTTATACATTCCCAAATCATCCGGATGCAACAACTCTCGTATCAGATTACGATGATAAGTTTTGCTTTTATCCTTAATGCCGAAAATTCTATACATTTCATCCGACCAATAAAACCTTTTCAAGGCAATATCCAATTCCCAATATCCCAATTTGGCAATTCTTTCGGCAAACATCATCCTCTGAGAGCTCAAATAAAGCAAATGCGCCTGCCTTCGTTTTTCGGTAATATCTTCCATCACCAACCATACGCTGTCATCTTTGGGATAAACATAAACCAAATAAAATCTTTCTTTCTGCATCCAGTAAAAATGATGCGGATATTGCTGATACAAAGCAGTATCAATATTTTGCATCAACACTCTAAAATCATCATCCACCACTACATTTTTCAAATACACTCCAGGCTTGCGTATATTAGCAAACACACAAGCAGCCTTAGTGTTAAAAAACAAAATTTTTCCTGATTTTGCTACTTCGACCAAAATATTAGTCGCAATGTCGGCAACAAACTCCGGCGAAACACTTTTTATATTATTCATACCTCAATCAAACTATATCAGACGAAAATCTCTCAAAATATGCCCCTGACCCGGAGATATCTCAAAATACCATCCATCGTACAAGAAGCGGTTATCTCTGATATAATCATTAACTGCCGACATTGGAAGAGGTGTGGTTGTCAAATTAATGTTCAGCCAAACATTTTTATCGTCATAATAAAGCCTGCAAATAACTTCCAAGCCATAAACGGTAATCACATCAATCACTTTTGATTGCAATTTATCAAGTCCTTCTTTTTCAAAATCATCTTTTTTCCTGGCATCAACCACAACAATACCGCTCAACACATTAAGTAGTGCCTCGACATTAACATTTTGTTCCAAATTATTCTTAAAATAAGGTGTCTTATTTTCACGCTGAGCATATGTTTCACCTATGGTAAGAACTTCCACCTGATTTTCAGGTATCGACAACACCGGCCTCAAAAGCCAATACTTAGCCATAATCGGCAAATTAAAATCACCATCAATCAACCAAATCTCTTTTTTTTCAAGATTTCTGGCGAAGAAATATTTATCGTCTTTTACTGGCAACCCCACAATCATTTCATCAAGCATCTCATTACCGGCAAAAGTCTGTATCAGCATTCCGCCATAATTTTTATCTTCTTTGGGATTTAGCAAATAATTTTCTTTCAACGTTTCTTTTTTATAAGGCAGTTTTACTGCATACACACTCTCATTTATTGAGCTCAAAAATCTATGTATGGTCGAAAAATCGGCAAAATATCCACCTTTATTTTCCACCAACCAAAAACTTTTCTCCTGCCTCAGATCAATCACATCATCAGATGTTGTAATAACTATGCGATCGACCTTATCACCCAAATCAAAAGTCTTGGCAAACACCAACTTTCCTTGCATTTTAGTTTCATTTTGCCAAACACTAAAATAAACTCCGCTCCATACTGCCGCCAAAGCAATAACGGCCAACACGATTACACTGATTAAATTTTTTCTGTTCATTTCACATACTCCCTGGCTTTTCGCTTAGCCCCAAGCTCATAAGCATAATAAATCCCCCATATCGCCGCCGCAACTCCCAAAGGAATAACAACAATCAACATCCATGCCAGCCAATCCAAATAGCTCTGATATTTTTTATTAATCAAATATTCTATTTGCTCCAAATTTCTATTTTCTGCCATTTCTGCTCTCTGCAGCTCTTCCATTTCCTTAAACTGAGCAATTGTTGTCAAACCTTTTGCTTTGGTCTTATCACCTATAATAGCCATATTCTGCCTAATTTGCATTAATTTTTTTTCACTATCTTCCTTTTGTTTGGCATAATTTGCCATAGCCTTATCTCGCAACACCTGAGCAACACTGACAAGACTTAGGCGCCCTGCTTTTGCAGTTAACGTTACATACCCGCTTTCGGTCATATAATCAACCGCCTTTAGCAAAAAGCGCATATTATCCGAGATAAAAACAGCCTCATAAGCACCGTGCTTTTCTTTATATTTTGCATCCCACAAATCAGCCGAAAACATATCGCTGTCCCCAATTAGCAAAAGCTTTCCCTCCTTAAGCGGCACACTCAAAAAAGGCGGCATTTTAAGCATCATCTCGGCATCTTCGATTAGCGGCTTGTCAAACATTGAAACAAATTTTCCCTCAGCCAAAATTGCTACCGAATATTTTTTACCTGTCGGCAAATAATTTTTCAACAATTCATCATAATCCATATCAACCATAGCCGCTGCCGGCATTTCTCCGCTACTGTTTTCAACACTCAACAATTCTTTCACTTTCAAATTTTCACCGACATCATATTCAAAAAATCCGGCATGGCTCAAATACAGATTTTTAAGTCCGTTATTTATTTTTTTCTCTTCTCCTTTTTCTCCGTCAATGATTGGTTTCAGCGGATAATTTATTTTTTGTCCGTCAAGCACCAATTCTTTGGCATTTCTCTCATCGCCGACCAGCATATTATTTTGATACACTATTCCGTTATTTTGCAAAAACTTATCCAGCCCACTTTGATATTGTTTATACACTTTTTTTCTGACAAATCTTCTATCGGAAAAAGCATCCATTATTACAATAACTCTGCCTCCTCGCATTAGGTATTGATCCAAAGCAAACACCGTCAAATTTGACAAATTAAGCGGATAAAACAACAACACGGCATCAACGTTGTAAGGGATATAAGGCGTTTCCTCTCGCAACAAAACAATTTCATATCCGTTTTCTTGCAGCTGTTTAATAAATGGATAATTTTCGGCATATTGCAGTGGGTTCTTGGCATTTGCCACTCTAAAAAAAGGTGATATTACCCCCAAAGCCGCTTTTTTATCTTTTGCCAAAACCGACAACAAACGTGTTACATCAGCCTCAACCTCGCCATACCTCTCAACACCCAACCTGGGTATAGTCATACTTCTGCCTTCCTCATCCGTAAACACCGCCCCCAAATAGGCATATTTTTCTTTATTTGGCAGTTCAAACTCCTTAACTCCGGCCTTTTCAGCTTCGGCCTGAGTGCTGGCAAACGGAACAGTTTCAATTACACTCAAAGTTATTTTTCCATTACTTTTATCCACATATTTTCCCAAAAGCCTCTGCACATATTCGCCATATTTCCCAAGTTTCGGACTTTTCTTAGATAGATTTACGTCCTTATAAAGTCTTATAGCAATATCTTTTTGGTTTTCTTCAAGAAATTTCATTGTTTCTTCAGACAAACTATATCTGTTATCGGCCGTTACATCAAATTTTAGGTTGCCGCACAAAAGACTAATCCCCATACTCAATGCGGTTGCAGCAACGACGATTGCGACAATAAAGACGATTATTTTAATATTTTTGCCATTATCAGACTTCACTTTTTATCTCCTTTTATATTCAACGGCAATCAAACTTGTCCACAACGCCGCCGCAATCACGATTACAAAATAGAGTATTCCAGCCACACCAATCTGCCCTGCAATCAGGTTGTCAAATTGCCATTTAAAATCAAACGATTTAGCCAAATTGCCCAACATTACATTATTCGGCAAAAGCTCGTCTATCCACGAGCTAAAATCAACCAACACCACAAACATACACAAAGCCATTGCCCCCAAAAAAGCTGCAATTGTGTTATAGCAAAAAGCAGCCACTGCCGAGGCCAAAGCACACAAACTTCCAGCCACCAAAAAGGTTATCAAATAATTTATGGCAATCCATCCGTTGTCCAAATCAACCATCAAAGATACCACAATCCAAATTCCAACCGAAGACAATATCATAATTACGGCCACCGACCAAGCTGCCAAAAACTTCCCCCCCACAACACTCCATATACTTATCGGCTGGGACAGCAAAACTTCCAATGTATTATTTTTATACTCATCGGCCCACAACCGCATTGTCAAAACCGGAACCATTGTTGCCAAAACTCCGGGTTGATAAAGAAAAAATTGTGACATATTAATTGTTGTAACATTATAAAAATCAGACCCATAAAGCGCCAAAGTTGCGGATATTGAGGCATAAACCAACACCGCCAAATAAATCATTTTGCTCTGAAAATAGAATTTAAATTCTTTACCCCAGCATATTGCCAAATTTTTCATCATCTCATACCGCCTAAACATCCATCATTGTGCAAAAAGAATTTTCGATTGAATTTTGCGCCGACACTTTTTTCATATCATCAGGAGTCGTATCACAAATAAGTCTTCCGTTTTTAATCATCAAAACTCTGTCAGCCAAAGCCTCCACCTCTTCCATAATATGTGTTGATATCAACACGATATTATTTTTTCCGTAACTTTTTAAGAACTCGCGCAAATGTTGTTTTTGCTTTGGGTCAAGCCCCTCTGTTGGCTCATCCAAAATTAAGAACTTAGGATACGACATCATAGCTCCGGCCAAAGCTGTTCTTTTTTTATATCCCTTAGACAAAGTTTCGCATTTTTGATTTATTACCGATTCTAGCTCCAAAGCCGAAACCAAATATTTTAAATTATTTGCAAAACTTTTAGCATCAACATTTTTAAGTTTAGCCATAAAAGCCAAATATTCAAAAACGCTCATTTCCGGATATATTCCGCCAACTTCAGGCACATATGCCATATTTTTCAAAAACTCATCACGCCCATCGGCCATGGTTTTATCGTCAAGACTGACACTTCCCTCATCAAGGTCATAAAAACCGACAAGACAGCGCATCAGTGTTGTTTTTCCGGCACCATTTGGCCCCAAAAGAGCTATTATTTCACCTTTCTTCAAACAAAAATTAATATTATGCAGGATTTGTCTTCCGCCAAGTATTTTAGCCAGATTTTTAACCACCAACATTTTAATCCCTGCTCCTCATCTATTAAAAATTTAAGGCATTTTATCAGATATTTTTTTAAATTTTAACAATTATTTTCATTTTTCAAAATCTTTGATGACAAACCCGATATTTTATTTTATATAATAAGTAACTTAAACTTGTTAACTGAAACCAAACGACCATGAAAATAGTTGAATTATATACCAAAGAAGAAACCAAGAACCTCAAAATGGGGCTTATTGTTTTAAGCATTATTTTGGTTGTGTTTTGCGCTGTTATATTTTCGCGTGACGAAATAGCTCATCAAGACGGCGGCCGCTACTATCAGGTTTATGCTCGGTTCAACCGCACCGACGGCCTTTTGGTAGGAGATGTCGTACGCCTTGCCGGCATGAACATCGGCCGTGTTGTCAACGCCCGTCTTGACGACAGTTTCAAAGCCATCCTCACCCTAGAGATTAATGACAAGATAAAGCTGCCTGATGACAGTTCGGCGGCAATTGTCAGTTCTGGTATTATGGGAGCCAAATACATAGAGATTGAACCCGGCGGATCGGAAGATATGCTGGCCCCCGAAAGCGAATTTTCCTATACTCAAGACGCCATGGTTTTAGAAGAACTTATTGAACGTATTATAGGCATTGGCAAGGCCAAGCGTAACAATTCCAAAGGAGATAACCAATAATGACAAAGACTGATTTTTTGATGTACAAACGCCCGGTAGAAACCATAATGGGCATTTTGGTTTTGACGGTTGCGGCACTATTTTGCTATTTTGCCTATAATGTATCGGACTTGCAAGTTGTCAAAGGCTATAATGTAACCGCCAAATTTCTAAAAGTCGGTGGTCTCAATGTTGGCTCCGATGTCCGCATCAACGGCATCAAGATTGGCACGGTTGTCAGCCAAAATCTTGATGACACGGACTACACTGCCGATGTAGTAATGAGCCTATCTCCCGAGATAAAGCTTCCTGTAGATAGTGTTGCCTCAATTGTTGCCGACGGGCTTATTGGCAACAAATTCATCAAAATTGATCCTGGTCATTCCGAGGAGCTGTTAAAAGACGGCGACACAATGAAAAACACCAAAGACTTCAAGACAATAGAAGACCTTGTCGGCGAAGTTATATTTATGGTAACCGGCGATGAATAAGCGGATATATTTTCCGATTTTTGCAACATTTTTTTGCCTTTATACTCTGCAGGCAAAGGCTGATGACATAGCTGCCAACACGGCTCGCATGCAAGCAATGGACAAGATTACCGGCCGTGTCAGCGAGATAGACGTTCCGGTTGGCGGCCTTGCCAACTTTGGCACTTTTTCGATATTGGTACGCAAATGCGTAACCAAATCTCCTGAGGAGGCTCCTGAAAACACGGCTTTTGTAGATGTAGTTGACAACTATCAGACCGACAATCCGGTTAACATTTTCAAAGGCTGGATGTTTTCATCCACTCCGGCACTTAATGCGGTTGAGCATCCGATTTATGACATCTGGCTTTTAAAATGCTACAATCGCCCGCAAGATAGAGCCAAACTTTTATCAGACGAGCAACTAGCTTTAAGAGACACTATTCCGATGTCACGTCCTGACAGCATTTTGCCGCGAGCTGATTTAAATTTAGAAGGATTTGACCTTGAAGATGAAAACAGCTCTGAGGCAACTGTTAAAGACACTCCTCAAGACGAAACGACACCATCTTCTGAGGCTATTTTTCCGGCTCAGACAGATGAAAAGCCTCAAGCACTCAGCATCAACCTCACCATAACCGACGACGGCAATAACGACGACCTAACCATCACCGAGGAAGACTTTGTTTCCGAGGGCGAAGAGCCAATCTCCGCAATAGAAAATATACCGGAGATATCATCTCCCTCCCCTGATGACACTCTTGTCATAGAAGAATAATCTTAGCCTTACTGTTATACTCTTCATGCTCCCCCAAAGATGGAGAATATCCACCAAACTGCTAGACGCTCTGCCTTTTTTAATAAAACAGGCTTAGGATACTTCTGGCTGACATTGATGCAAGTGAAAGCGAGTTGATTGCCAATTGTTGGCGGGTTTGGAGCGAGAGATATTGGGCTGACGCCTCGTTCATATCGGCAAGCGTCAAATCATCAGCCCCGGTCTCCAGAACATCGGTTAAAGCCTCAGTAAAGTTAATCCTGGTGGTGATGATGGAATATTGATTGCCCAATTCCGCGGCCAAAGAACGGAGTGTGGTGATAGAGGTGTTGAGCTGGTTGATGGCCTCATCGATATCACCTTGAGTTTGCCACAAAGCCTCGTTGATATTAAGCGCCTTGCTGGTGATATCCTGGCCTAAGACATTAAAGACGTGAGTTCGGTTTTCATCAAAAACCACCTTGAGGTTGCCGCCTTTGAGCAAATTGATACCTTGATAAGAGCAATCGGATAATAACTTGTCATATTCTTTGAGCGCGGTGTTAAACTGGTTTTGATAGGCCAAAAGATTTTGGCTGTTGCCGTCGTTTTCCTCGGTGCTGTCGTTTTCAATAGTGGTTGGCAAAGTCCAAGCCGAGGTCTCACCAATGCCTTGGATAGTAATGGATATTAACTTTGTCATTTAGATTAATCTCTGCCTGATTACCTGCCACTATTGCAGCTTTTACTGAGCTAGAATCAGCAAAATCGGCGTGATATCAATATTGCCGATATCAGCTGTTACATCGGCTCCGCTAACCGCAATGGCATAGACATTGCCTGTAGTATTTTCATTATTATAGTTAATCGCCAAATCAGAAATTTCGCAACCGTCTTGAG
>CALXUO010000029.1 GCA_944391695.1 uncultured Alphaproteobacteria bacterium | reverse complement strand
AAGATACTCTGCCCTTTGCGTCTACTTTGTTAATTACCGTATCCATAAATAAAAAGGTTTTACGCAATTTTAAAATCCTTCAATCCTTGACCACATGATTATGGTATATCATGGGATTTTATGGGAATCAATGGAAAATTTTAGCATTTTATTAACTGTTCGTATAATGTTCAATAAGTATGAGTGGCAAGTCAATGTTTGCTAAAGGATTTAGAAGAAAAGTAAAAAAATAATTTTTTTGAGTTTATTAACAATATATAATTCTTGCAATCATTCACGCTTTTGATTATGCTCTAAAATTAAAGTAGATAAGACGGCCGGACAGTCGCGCCATAGCTTGGACTATGGTGAGGAAAGTCCGGGCATCAGGGGAACAAGGCACCGGATAACGTCCGGCTGGGGCAACCCAAGGGAAAGTGCCACAGAAAATAACTGCCTGTCTATAAGATGGGCAAGGTTGAAAAGGCGAGGTAAGAGCTCACCGCGGTGGTGGCAACATCATTGGTCAAGGTAAACCCTGTCTGATGCAAGACCAAGTTAGGAGCATCAAGGTGTATCTTTTTTAAGATGCAAACCAGATGATAAGAGGCGTTCTCCCCTTACTCCAGAGGTGGGTCGCAATGAGCTTTGATAGCAATATCAAGCCCAGATGAATGGCTGTCGGTTTGAGCTTACTCAAATTACAGAACCCGGCTTATAGGCTGTCTTATTTGCTTTTGATACAAAGGGGAAATTTTTATGCAAAAAACCATTGCTAGAGAGATAACATTCAAAGGCATCGGCCTGCACTCAGGTGTTGAGACTGTGTTGACCCTAAAACCGGCCGAGGTAGACAGCGGTATTAATTTTACCAGAAGCGATATTGCAAAATCTTTGCCGATCAAAGCCTTGTATTCCAATGTGGTTGATACCAGAAACTGCACTTGTTTGGGTGACAAGGCTGGCAATATTGTTTCCACCATAGAGCATCTGATGGCGGCATTGTCGATTATGGAAATTGATAATGTTTTGGTTGAGGTTTCATCTCCCGAGATGCCGATTATGGACGGCTCGGCGGCCATGTTTTTACAAAAGCTGCAAGAGGTTGGTGTTGTTGAGCAATCAGCCCCGCGCAAATACTTAAAGGTTTTGAAAAGAGTTGAGTTCAGAGATGACAAAGGCAATTCAATTTCATTAGAACCATCAGATAAATTTGCCATTCATTTTACTATAGATTTCCCGTCTCCTATTGTTGGACATCAGGAGTTTTCTGCCCCGATAAACAAAGAGATTTTTGCCCATGAAATTGCGCCTTGCCGCACTTTTTGCGAAAAATCCCAGATTGACTACCTGCGCTCAATCGGGTTGATAAAAGGCGGCAGCCTTGACAATGCGGTGGTGTTGGACGGTGACAAGATATTAAACGAGGGTGGATTCAAAGTGGCTAACGAGTGTGTTAATCACAAGGTTTTAGATGCCATTGGCGATATGTATACTTCGGGTTTTCCGATTTTAGGCAAACTAACAGCTGATAAAACCGGTCATTATCACAACAATCAGCTTCTAAAGGTGTTATTTGCCGATAATACACAATATGAAATTATATAAAAGGAACAACAAATATGAAAAAACTAGCGTTAAGTCTTTTATTTTTACTAGCTGCCTGTGCTTCATCAACGCCGGATATGTCTTCCATGTCGGCCGAGGAGTTGTATAACAAAGGCTATGATGAACTAAAGCGTACAGCCTGGTCCAAAGCCGCCACATCTTTTGAAAAGGTTGAGTTGGAGCATCCATATTCCAAATGGGCAACCAAAGCCAAGCTGATGGGGGCGTATGCTTATTACAAGGATGAAAAATATGACGATGCTATTTTAAGCCTTGACAGATTTATTCGCTATCATCCCGGCAACAAGGATATTGCCTATGCCTATTACATGAAAGGCTTGTGCTATTATGATCAAATTGTCCACTCAGACAAAGACCAAGGCATAACCGCTCAAGCCAAAGATGCTTTCAATCAGGTAATTGTGCGTTTTCCATCCAGCAAATATGCTCAAGATGCCCGTCAAAAATTGGTTTTGATAGAGGATCACTTAGCCGGTCAAGAGATGTCGGTCGGTCGTTTTTATTTAAGCCAAAAGAACTATCTTTCGGCCTTAAACCGATTTTCAACTGTGGTAGAAAAATACCAAACCACCCCGCAGATAGAAGAAGCTCTGTATCGTCAGGTCGAAATCTATACCATTTTGGGGCTAAACGATGAGGCTCAGGATGCCTTAAAAGTATTAGAGCATAATTATCCCAAAAGCAAATGGTGCAAGAGGGCAATTAAGTTACAAAAATAACAAAGGTTAGCCATGCTGCGCTCGCTAAACATCCGCAATGTTGTATTGATAGACAAGCTTGATATAGATTTTGAAGCAGGTTTTGGTGTCTTGACCGGTGAAACCGGTGCCGGCAAATCTATTTTGCTGGATTCTTTGGGCCTTGTCTTGGGCAAAAGGGCAGATGTTTCGCTAATCCGTCAAGGGGCAGACAAATTATCGGTTACGGCAATTTTTGATACACCGAAGTCGGCGGAGCTAGATGCCCTGTTAGCTCAAAATGATATTGATGTAGGTTTTGAGATTATGATAAAAAGGTCGTTGTCAACCTCAGGTATTGGCAAAATCTTTATCAATGATCAGCCCATAACCGCCAAATTGTTAAAAGATATTGGCAAATTCTTGGTTGAGATACACGGTCAGTTTGACAACCAAGGTCTTCTAAACCCGGCCAATCATATGGGGGTTTTGGATGGTTTTGGCGGCTATGATGATTTGCTTTGTCAAACCTCAACCTGCTGGGAGGCCTATTGTCAAGCGCGTCAAAAGCGCCTTGATGCCGAAAACACTATTGCCAAAGCCAAAGAGGACGAGGACAATCTCCGCCATTGGATCAGGGAGCTGGAGCAAATATCGCCCAAACCTGGCGAGATGGATGAATTATCGGCCCGTCGCCAAGAGCTTATGCACGCCGAAAAGATTATCGAAAACCTAAATTATGCTTATTCTTCGCTGACACAAGGCAAGGATATTTCCTCGGCTTTGCGCTCGGCTCAGGCAGGGATTGACAAGGCCAATTCTTATGTCGACGGCAAATATAATGATATTTATGCCGCGCTTGATCGGGCTTTGATTGAGATAAGCGATGCTCAAGATGCCATTGAGAGTGCATCAACGGACATTTCTCTTAATTCATCCGAGCAAGAAGAAATTGACAGTCGCATTTTTGCGCTCAAAGATTTGGCGCGCAAGCATGGGGTTATGGTTGATGATTTAAGCCAAAAGTTGGAAGATTTCAGGCAAGAACTATCCTCAATCGAGATGGGCGAAGATGGTCTAAAAGCTCTGCGCCAAGACGAGCAAAGCAAAAGATTGGCCTATATCACGGCGGCCAATGCGCTTCATCAGGGAAGAGTTGCGGCGGCGCAAAAGTTGGATAAAAAGGTTATGGCGGAGCTTCCGCCGCTTAAAATGGACAAAGCCAAATTTGTTACCATGATAGAACAAAAAGGCGAGAGCGGCTGGTCAAAGCTGGGTTTCGATGAGGTATATTTTAGTGTTTCAACCAACCCCAACTCGCCGCAAGGACCATTAAACAAGATTGCCTCGGGCGGAGAACTGGCAAGGTTTATGCTGGCCTTAAAGGTTAATTTGGCCCAAAGTGTCAATATCCCGACCATGATTTTTGATGAGGTGGATGCGGGCATTGGCGGTGCGGTTGCACAAGCTGTCGGCGAGAGATTGGCACATCTTGGGCAAGAGGTTCAGGTTTTGGTGGTAACCCATGCTCCGCAGGTGGCGGCGCTTGGTGGCTCGCATTTCAAGGTTGAAAAACATACCAAAGATGATATAACCACCACCACGGTTAAAAAATTGTCTGCACCCGAGCGCAAGGAAGAGATTGCCCGTATGCTAGCCGGCGAGGTTATCACCGACGAGGCCAGGGCAGCAGCGGTTAAATTGATGAAATAGATAATCAAAAGGAACAAAAATATGAAAGTAAGAACTCGTTTTGCACCAAGTCCGACAGGGTATATGCACATAGGCAACCTGCGCACGGCGTTATATGAATATTTGATAGCCAAAGCATCTGGCGGTGATTTTTTGTTGCGCATTGAAGACACCGACCAAAAACGCTATGTTGAGGGAGCCACCGATATAATTTATAACACGCTCAAAATGGTTGGCATGAACTGGGACGAGGGGCCAGATATCGGTGGTCCGGTTGGCCCTTATGTGCAATCAGAGCGCAAAGATTTGTATGCCCCCTATGCCCACAAATTGGTAGAACTGGGTGGCGCGCACTATTGTTTTTGTGCCGAGCGGGAGAAGGAGCTGGACGAGGACGGCAACGAGATAATCTGCAAGTTTGAAGACCCGTGCAAGAAGATACCGCTTGCCGAGGCCAAAGCCAGAGTTGCCGCAGGCGAGCCCTATGTCATAAGACAAACCATCAACCAAACCGGCAAGTCCAAGTATGAAGATAAGGTCTATGGTATTATCGAGATAGATTATGATGAGCTGGACGAGGGTGTCTTGCTCAAAACCGATGGTTTTCCGACCTATAACTTTGCCAACGTAATTGACGATCATTTGATGGGCATAACTCATGTTGTAAGAGGAAGCGAATATTTGCCCTCGACCCCGAAGTATAATTTGATGTATGATACTTTTGGCTGGCCTCGTCCGGTTTATGTGCATTTGCCGCCGGTGATGAAAGATGCCCAACACAAACTATCCAAACGCAACGGCGATGCCTCGTTTCAAGATCTGTTGGCCAAGGGTTATCTGCCGGAAGCCATCATCAATTATATTGCTTTGTTGGGGTGGAATCCCGGTACCGAGGAAGAAATCTTTTCGATTAAAGATTTGGAAAAGATATTCTCGGTTGACAGGCTAAACAAATCGCCGGCGATTTTTGATATCATAAAGTTGACCTGGATGAACGGGGTTTATATCCGCAATCTTTCAAGCGAGGAATTTTATCGTCTGGCCGAGCCCTATTTGGCAGATTTGCCGTCAAATGTAGATAAAAAGGCTCTTGCTTTGGTTTTGCAGCCCAGGGTTGAGACCTTAGGCCAGATTAGGGAGCAAACCGACTTTATCAAAGAGCTGCCGGACTATGCGCCAGAGCTTTATGTCAACAAAAAAATGAAAACCGATATTGAGGTTGCCAAGGCTGTTTTGCCGGCAATAAAAGAGGTTTTGAGCAAGCAAACCGAGTGGAATAATGATGCCCTGTTTGCCGCACTCAAATCTTTGGCCGAAGCAAAAGGCCTAAAGAACGGACAAGTATTGTATCCGGCGCGCATAGCGCTTTCGGGCAAAGAGACCACTCCCGGCGGGGCAACCGAGCTTGCGGTCGTCTTGGGACGAGAGGAAAGCTTGCGCCGAATTGATAAGGCCATTAACAAGTTGGCCTAACTGGTTACAAGCAGGCGGCATGGAGCAATCCTGCCGCCTGCAAGCAGACTCAAAAATAAAAATTGAGGACAAGTTTATCCACAACTTAAGATTTATTTTTGAGAACATATTGACTAACCCGTCGGGTGAGTGTAGAAATATCGGTATGGTACATTAGTGTATCATGGAAAGCGACCTAAAGATAATTAGGCCGCTTTTTTGTTTTTAAACCTCCAACGCTTTGGGCTTGAAGAGCCCAAGGCGTTTTTTTGAAAAAGGAAAAAGAAAATGGATTGGTATGCAAAATATAAATCGCCGCTTGGCTATCAGGTAGGTGAAAATCAGATTGATAGCTATGGTGTTGACCACAGCGGCTTTTCTGTTCGTGATG
>CALXUO010000028.1 GCA_944391695.1 uncultured Alphaproteobacteria bacterium | reverse complement strand
ATACCAAAGTATAGTAGAACAAAACATGGACAATGTAAAGATGTTGGCAAAGTTTTCCACAACTTTATTTTACATAAAACATTTTTACTATACCATAGGTTGTTGGGTGCGGTTAAAAATAAAAATCGCTTGCTAAAAAAAGTAAATTGTTTTAGGCTGGTTTTGCTTGAGGCGAGTTGCCTTGAGTGGTGTCTGAAAAACATCGCACTAACAATAAACTCCTCACGAGGGGGAGTGCGTGATATAAGCGTGCTTGCACGGCGAATAAGCGCGACTGTGTTAGTGCAGTTTTTCAGCTCCTCCGCCTTGTTTTTTAACAAAGGCGGTTTTGTTTTATAACAAAATAAGGAGTTGAAACTGATGAACCTAAAACAAATTATGCGCACCCAAATTGCGCCGCAACTAGTAAATTTACGCAAAGAAAGGGGCTTGAGCCTACAAGACGTCGCCTTGCAAACACCGCTATCGATGAATATGATTGCGCTTATGGAGCAGGGCAAGCCTTTGGCAGCCCGCCACTACCAACGCCTGCTCAAATTCTATGGCAAAGAATTGGAGTTTTGTATTAAAGATTTGCAATAACTGTATGGTTGTTGGTTTAAGTTTAAATTTAGTCTTGAGCTTCAAGCTTTTGTTTTAAAACACTAATTTTGAACTCGCGGAAGCGCGGGCCAAAGCTTTTGTCTTTGGGCAGAAGTGCAAAATCTGGCATATCGGTTGCTTTGAGGGCAGACAATATTTTGTGGGTTTGTTGCAAAAGAGAAACATTTTCATAAAAATCAGTTTGCTCTTGCTTGCTAATTTTATATCCGCGGCCGAAAAAGTCAGCCTGGCAAACGGTGATAAAATCATCGATATTTTTATCAAGAGATGTGGTAAAATCAACCAGCGTTGAAGTGCGCATTTGACGTATCAAATGCAATTTCATGTGATGACGGCAACACAAAAGGGCAAAAGTTTTATATTCGTTTGGTACTTTGAGCCTAGAACAGATGTCTTTGATGAGCTCAATTCCTGCCTTATCATGGCCGGGGTGATGCGGCAGGGCATCTTTTGGGGTTACCGATTTGCCGATATCGTGCAGCAGGGTGGCAAACTTTATCTTGGGACTTTGGCCGGCAATGTTTTTGAGGCAAAGCAGGGTATGCACACCAGAATTGCCCTCGGGGTGATAGTCCAAGCGCTCGGGCGTTGCAAAAAGAGCTGAAACCTCGGGCAGTATTTTTTCTAATGCGCCACAGTCTTGCATGGTGGTGATAAAAATATCAAAATTTTTTGTTTCCAGGGCGCGATAAATCTCTTGCCAGATACGTTCTGCCGAAAGATTTGCCAGCATATCTTCCTTGACCATTTGGCGGGCAAGAGACATGGTCTCTGGTGCTATCTTAAAATTGAGTTGGGCGGCAAAACGGCACATGCGCAAAACACGGAGTGGATCCTCTATAAAATGCGGGCTGATGTGGCGGAGTATGCCGTCTCTAATATCTTGTTGACCGTTGAAATAGTCGATTATCTGATGGGTATCACTATCTAAGGCAAGGGCGTTGCAAGTAAAATCGCGCCGGATTAGATCCTCTTTGAGGCTGATGGAGGGCGAAAACTCGAACCTGAAATCGCCATGTCTGTTGCCGGATTTTTGTTCCTTGCGGGCGAGGGCATATTCCGAGCCATTTTCAGGGTTGATAAAAACCGGAAAATCTTTGCCGACCTGCTTAAAACCCAAAGACAGCATCTCTTCAATTGTAGAACCGACTACGACATAATCAATGTCGTGAGAAGGAAGATTCATTGTTTTGTCGCGGACGGAGCCTCCGACCTGGTAGATTTTCATTGTTTTTAGCCCGAGATAATTTATTGTCATAAATATAAAATACGGTGGCTTATTTGTCATCATAAAAAATTTATTTTGTTGATTTACACGCTGGTTTGATTGTGCTATCCTTGCTTTGTGAAATAAGGAGAAATTAAATTGAAGTGGAAAGCAACGGCTTGTTTAATAGTTTTGCTGGCGGCTTGCTCAAAAACAGTGGTAACCGATAATGACAACGGCAAAACCATTGTTGTTGGTGCGGGGCATAAAGTCGAGATAAAATTACCGGAGAATCCGTCGACCGGATATTCTTGGGCGATTGAACCCCAACCTCAAGATGCAACTGAGTTTGAATGGAAAGAAGGAAAATATATTCCGAATGACAGGTCTGAGAATATGGTAGGAAGTGGCGGAGTGAGAATTTTTGAGCTTCGTTTGCTTAGTCCAGGCAAAGTGAAAATCGAGGGGTGTTATTTTCGACCATGGCAAAAATGTAACACACAAAAAGATAAAACTTTTAAGCTGTTAATTGAAGCAAAATAGGCAACAAAAATGAAAAATACAATTATTTGGGATATGGACGGAACTATATTAAACACGCTTGATGATTTGAAAGACAGTGTAAACTACGCTTTAGAAGCTTGTGGGTTTTTGCCTCATAATGACGAGGAAATAAAACAAATGCTTGGCAACGGTATTAAAGTTTTGATGGAATTGGCCACCCCTAATGGGCTGAATAACCCCAAATTTGATGAATGTTTTGAGATATTTAAACGCCGCTATAGCCTGCATATGAACGACAAGACAAGGCCTTATCCGCAAATCGCCGAAGTGATGAAAGAGCTGAAACAAAAAGGATATAAGCAAGCAATCGTGTCTAACAAAATTGATGAGGCAGTGCAAAATTTGGCCAAAACTTATTATCCGTTTGTGGATGTTGCAATCGGCGAAAGAAAGGGGCTAAAACGTAAGCCTGAGTCTGATATGGTTTGGCAGGCGCTGAAAGAACTAAATGCCAAAAAAGAAGAGGCGGTTTATATTGGGGATTCGGAAGTGGATTTGGCAACCGCAAAAAACTCTGGGCTTGATTGCATATCCGTGGCTTGGGGGTTTAGGAGTGTTGATATGTTGAAGGCTTGCAAGGCAAAACGTATTGTTGAAAAGCCAAAGCAGATTTTGGATGTGCTGGCTGAGATGTGAGGGGTAAATGATTGATTTGCACATACATTCGACATTTTCAGACGGAGTGTTGACGCCAACAGAATTGGCAAAACAAATTGCTGATATCGGTTTGACAGCTGCAGCATTGACCGACCATGATATGGTGGACGGATGTGAGGAATTTGCCAATGCGGCAAAAAATTATGGTGTCATCACAATTAACGGATGCGAACTTTCGGCTGCCTACGCGGAGGTTAATATGGAAGTGGTAGCTTTGGATATTCCGCAAAAAAATATGATATATTTTCAAGATTGGCAAAATGATTTGATTGCCGAGAGAAAAATAGTGGCCAAAGAAAGAGTCAACAAACTCAATGAATTGGGGATAATGGTTGATTGGCAAAAAGTTGCTTTTGATGAAAATGGTAATCCGAGGAAACAAATTGTTAAACCGCACATTGTGGCCGAGATGTTGAGGCTTGGCTATGTCAAAGACTGGGATGAGGGGTTTGTTAAGTTTTTGAATAAAGGGGCGCCGGCGTATGTGCATAGAAAAGAACCTGATGCCAAAGAAGTAATTGAGTTTGTTTTGGATAACGGCGCGGTGACGATATTGGCGCATCCGATACATACCAAACTCAATGGCAGAGAGCTGTTTGAATTTTTGCAAAAAATGAAAAAATGGGGGCTTAAAGGGGCAGAAGTATTCCATTCAGACCATAATGCCGATCTAAAAAAACAATATCTTGCGATGATTGAAGAGCTTGAGATGATTTCGGGCGGCGGGTCGGATTTTCATGGCGGAGCGCATCCGGAGGTAAAACTTGGCAGTGGCAAAGGTGACCTAAAGGTACCTGAGATTGTACTGGAAACAATTGTGGCAAGAGGCAAGCCAACAAGGGCTTATTATGCCGAGCTGGCCAAATATATCTAAAGATTACGTTTGGTTTTAAAAAAATCTTTGAGTAGGGCTGAACACTCTTGTTCCAAAATGCCGCCGGTTACTTGTGGGCGATGGTGACAGGTCGGCTGCTCGTAAAACCTAATCCCGTTGACAACGCCGCCGCCTTTTGCATCATATGCGCCGAAAAACAAACATCTGATACGGGCAAATGAAATAGCCGCCGCGCACATGGTGCAAGGCTCTAAGGTAACATACATATCCAAGTCTCTTAGCCGGTTTTGGTTTAGTTTGCGGCAGGCAGATTGGATAGCCAAAATTTCGGCATGGGCGGTTGCATCGCCGCCGTGCTGGCTTAGGTTATAGGCAGAAGATATAATCTCGCCGCTTGAGGGGTTGACAATGATGCAACCAACGGGAACTTCGTCTGCGGTAAAGGCTTGTTTGGCCAAAATTAGGGCTTGGTGCATGTAATCTTCGTTGCTCATTTTGCAGATGCCTTTTTTGTTGTATTTTTTTGAGATTATGCTAGAAGAAATAAAAAAAGGAAAGAAAAAAAATGACAATGCGTATTGCAAAATTTATGGCAAGATCCGGTGTTTGCTCAAGACGTGAGGCCGAAGAACTCATAAAACAGCAAAGAGTTAGTATTAACGGCGAAATTATAGCCAATCCGGCAGTAAATGTTGAGGGAAATGAAAAAATATTGCTTGATGGTGAGAAATTACCTGCGGTTGAGGATACCAGATTGTGGCTTTATCATAAACCGGCAGGTTTGGTAACTACCCACAAAGACGAAAAAAACAGACCGACTGTTTTTGATAATTTGCCCAAATCTTTGCCGCGCGTGATTTCGGTCGGGAGGCTTGATTTGAACTCGGAGGGGCTTTTGTTGTTGACCAACAATGGTGAACTCTCGCGTAAGCTTGAGTTGCCCCAAAATGGCTGGAGCAGGCGCTATAAAGTGAGAGTGTTTGGCAATGTCACTCCTGATATGTTTGATAAACTAAAAAAAGGTGTTACGGTTGACGGAATTGAATATGGTGCAATTAAGGCCGAGATTGAAAGCAAGCAAGGGGCAAATTCTTGGCTTAGTGTTACACTTTGCGAGGGGAAAAACCGCGAAATCCGCAAGGTGATGAAACATTTGGGGCTTGAAGTATCAAGACTTATTAGGCTATCTTATGGTCCATTCCAGCTTGGCAATCTTAAAAAAGGCGAGCTGCGCGAGGTGCCGCAAAAAGTTTTGCGCGAACAATTGGGAAGCAAGTTTGAACTATGAGAATTATTGGCGGAAAATACAGAGGCAAAAAATTAATATCCCCAGTATCGGATAAAATAAGGCCGACATCGGACAAAGCACGTGAGGCATTGTTTAGTATTTTGCGCAGTCTAAGAGGAAATGATTTTAGCAAACTAGCTTTAATCGACGTATTTGCCGGCAGCGGAGCTTTTGGGTTGGAGGCCATATCGCAAGGGTTTGCTTCTGTTTGCTTGGTTGATATTGAACCCAAAGATTTGCTCAAAAATGTTGCCTTGTTTTCCAATGAAAAAAACAAAATTAATGTCATAAAAGCCGATGCAACCCAAAAATTGCCTTTGAACGAAAAGTTTGATGTGGTGTTTATGGATGCTCCTTATCATCAAAATTTGAGCGAAAAAGCGTTGCTCCAATTAAAAACAGTATTAAAAAATGGGGCGCTTTGTTTTATTGAGATTTGCAAAGATGAAACCTGTAATTTACCGCAATGTTATAGGCTTATGGATGAGCGCAAATACGGCATTGCCAAAGTCTTAATTGTCGAATTTATTTGTTGAAATCTTTGATGGTTAGATTCTCGATGGCTATTTTTCCGTCAGAATAGCTGATGGGTGCGGAAATAGTCATCTCTTTGTCTTCCGGGTTTAACTTATAGGCTTTGTTGGATAACAGAATATTGGCCACAAAAACATTTTTGTTTTCTAAAAAGTTATTCTCTTGCAGGTCTTGAAGTAGACGCAAAATTCCTTTAGATGAAGTGTTGAGGTTAACTTTAGGCAAAAAACGCTCGTTGAAGTTGATGCTGCCGCGGCCGACCAAGGTTAACGGTTCCCACTGTACAATCAGGTTGGGAATCTCAATAAAGCCTCCGTCTTTAAGCCAAGATTCCATGGTTGTTAAAAAGCTCTCGTCTGGAGAAATTTTATCCATAATGTTGGCTTTGGCATAAAGTAAAGTGAGGTGAGATGATAAAGGATAGTTGAGTAGGCCGTTTAACTCAACATTGTTTATTTCAAAGAAACTTTCAAAACTGGGAATGTTGGCCGAATTGTTAATGGTGGGCGCGGAAACGCTTTCAAGCAGATAGGTTATACGCTCTATCTTGGCAAAGTCATGAATATTTATGTCCTCTGAATGGAGCATGACACTGCCTATATTGCCGTTGTTGGATGTTATGTCAAGAAAGGTATTGCCACTAGTCATGTCTGATATAAAGTCGTTGAAAATGAATTTGCCTCCGTCATTTGAGGAAAAACGAATCCGCGGTGTGCCAAAAATATTGGGGTAGGCTTTTATTTGTTTGAATTTTAAGACCCAGGTATTAAGCCCTTTGGTGTTGTATATCTGCAAGTTGTCTATGGTTACCAGTGGTGAAAACAAAAGAGAATTAAATTCTATGTTGTCATAAGCAATATCTAGACCAAGCTCGTTTAGCCAGCTGATGGTTTGGGACATATGAAAACGAATTTGCTTGATTGCCATGTTGCGGGAGGCTGTGATATAGATACCACCGAAAACCAAGAAAAATGAGAAAAAACAAGCCGCTATTGACACCATGCTTATTCTAAAAAAAGAAAGCTTGTGTGAGAAAATGTTTTTGGCAAATTCGGTGTATTTTAATATCAATGTTTTCACTAATATTTATCCTTGTTTGGTATAAAGCATTTTTTTTAATTCGGGATGTTCTTTGATGGTTTCCATATTAAGTTCATGACATTTTTGTTCAATAGAATTTTGTAGTTTTTCCATAAACTCTTGTTTGCTTAGTCCAGGTGCAATAGGTGGTAAAAATTCAAAAATTATTTTGCCGGGATAGCGTAAAAATGAGTTTTTGGCCCAGAAAAAGCCGGTGTTGGAGGCAATAGGCGTTACGGGAAGTTTTAAGTGTTGATACAAAAGAGCAACCCCTGGTTTATAGACAGGCTCTTGTCCGGGACGGCGACGCGTGCCTTCCGGAAAAATAATAATCGGACGATGATTGTTGTTCATCTCTTGGGCGTGGCGCAGCATGTCTTTCATTGCGGCTGAGCCTGCTGAGCGATTAATAGGTATCATGCCATATAGTGCCTGAGCCCAACCAAATATCGGAATGTAGGTTAACTCTTTTTTCATAACAAAAGTAGCTCTTTTGAGATAGTTGCTCAAAACATAGGTCTCAACGGCAGATTCATGCTTGCCGGCATAGATGCCGCAATCTTGCTTTATATACTCACTTCCTCTGATTTCAATCTTGATGCCGCCTATGTATCTTAGAGATAAGACAATACCAGGAATAAAAAAGTGATTCCAGAATTTGATGGTGGCAGGGCGTGAAAACAAGCCTACAACCGAATTGGTTATGCAACCTATGGTAATTATACCGTAACAGGTAATGTTTAAAAGAAGCGAACGAATAAATAACATAGTATTCCTCTTAGAAAATGTTTCTTACATAAGCATATAAAAATTTATTATATTCTTTGAAAATAAGCGAGGATGTTTGCCAACTCGTCCACCATTTTTTTTCTATGTTTTCGGAGTAGACGGGATGTAGAATTATTGTTAGATCGGGATTGTGAGCACGAAACTCGATTAAAGAACGAAAAATATGATAATTGGAGGTTACCAAACGAATCGATTTTATGTTATTTTGTCTGACCCATTCGGTGCTCTCTTTGGCGTTTTCAACTGTGTTGGTGGCCTCGTGACCGATGTCTACATTGTTTTCATCGGCAATTGAAACTTGTTGAGTGGTTTGGATGTTTTGCAAAGAAATGTCTTTGCCAACCCCTGAAATAAAAAGGCGTTCGGCTTTGCCTGTTTCAAAAAGCTTTGCGGCCTCTAATATGCGGTTGCGTCCACCAGTTAAGGCTATGATGGCGTCGGTTTGGGTGTCGTTATCTATGGTGAAGTTGTTTATTTGCCAAGCAAATAAGCAAAAACCAACACCCCAGGCAAATAAAAATATAATAGTGCAAAAAATAAATATTTTTTTCATCATAGCATTTTCTTCAAAGTTTTTTTGACGGTGTAATAGGCTGTAAGCATTGAAATTAACATCGAAAACAGAGGCAATGCTAAAATAATGCTCCAATCAGTAAAGCCGAGTTCGGCATCGCTGATGATGCCACCTTCAATTTCCAGTGCCAAGTTGCCAATGAAAAAAATCGACGGAACCGCAAAAAACAAACCGATGGCCCCGCCCATAAATCCCAAAAAAGCCATGCGTTTGGCATATTGTTGGGCAACATACGTATCTTTGGCGCCTATGATGTGTAAGATTTCAATGATGTTATGATGCAGACCTAGGCTCATTTGCGTGGTGTAGAAAATTGCTCCGGAGGTTATGGCTGCTACCAACAATAGTACTGTGGAGGCTATCAGATTAAGACCGTCAGCAAAAGCAATGAGCTTGTTTAGCCAAAGCTTGTGGTTGTCAAGTGATGCTTGCGGGGAAGCAACAGCCAAGTCTTTGGCCAGTTGCGAAAAATCAATGTCGGCATCGGGTGATATTTTGACGTCAATAAGACGCGGTGTCGGTAAATCGGATATGTTTACCTCATCGCCAAGCCAGGGGCTTAAAAGCTCGGTCAGTTGATCATCAGACAATGGGGTAACTTTAATCACTCCATTGACCGATTTTAGAAAATCAACCGCCTTTTCCTGATAGGCCAAGGTTTCGGCACGAGATTTTTCTTTGTCGGTGTCATTGGTGGGGATAATTTGGACGGTAAGCGAGCCTAAAATACTCTTGTTCCAATTGTCTATCATCGAATCGATTGATAATACACCGGATAAGGTAATGGCAAAAATAAATACGGCAATGGAGATTATTACCTGCAAAAACAAAGAGGTGTTCTCTCCTCTTAGGGGAAGTTCTTGTTTGCGTGAAATATAGGAGCTATTAGACATTGAGCCCCCCTAAAACAGATGTATCGGAAGGATAGTAAATATGAAGCCCGCGGTTTTGCAAATGAAGCCTGGGATAAGCAAAGTCATTGATTATTTTGTCGGAGTGGGTGGCAATTACTACCGTGGTACCCAGTTTGTTTAACTCAACAAACAATTTCATTAGTTTGCCGGCAATAATGTTATCAACGTTGCCGGTCGGCTCATCGGCCAATAATAAATCAGGGCGGTTGATTACAGCACGGGCAATGGCAACACGTTGTTTTTCGCCGCCTGAAAGCGTCGAGGTTTTATCTGACATATGAGAATCGAGTTCAACCCAAGTCAAAAGCTCGGTTACGCGTTTTCTTATCTCGTGTTCGTCCATGCCGCATACCCTTAAGGGCAGGGCAACATTATCAAAAGCAGAAAGATGATCTATCAGGTGAAAGTCTTGAAAGACAACCCCAATCCTACGCCTTAGCGAGGCAAGTTGTTCGCGGTTGGTGAAATTTAAATTGTGGTTGAAAACACTAATTTGACCGCGGCTCGGTTTTTGAGCCAGATACATCAAGCTTAAAAGCGATGTCTTGCCGGCTCCGCTTTGGCCGGTTAAAAAATGAAACGACCCCTGAGGTAGGGCAAGCTTAATGTCGCTTAATATCTCAGGGCCTTGGTCGTAGCGTATGCCGACATTGTTCATCTCAATTATGTTGTTATTTCCTGCCACGAATAATCTCCTCTTTGTTCCTAAGATATAGTCAATTAATTATTTAATAAAGTGTTTTTTTTCTTTGATTAAAATCTTTTTCATTTTATATTTGGTTTTGAACGGAGAAAAGCTGATGCATATTTATTGTCCTAAGTGTAACGTTGGATATGAAATTGATGAGTTGCTTATAAAAGATGAGCAAAAACGTTTGAAATGCAGTAATTGCGGTGCTGTATTTGCGGCGGGAGAGCTTAAGTTTGAGATTGAGGTAGATAAAGATGGCGACAATGCCGATGCAGAGCCGTTTGATTTGCTGCATGCCGCGATGCTTGAGGATAATATTGTTGCAGATGAAGAATCGCCAAAAGAAGAAAGTGTGATTTTGGAGAGTGTGGATAAAGCTTTAGAAGAAGAGCCCAAAGAAACAGAAAAACAAGTTGTTGATGAAGAAGATGAATTTGAGGCTAAAGAAAGTTTTGAGGAAAAAAATGAGGTCATCGAAAACAGCGATGATGATGAAGAACCGGTTGATTTGAATAGTATTTTTGAGCGTTTGTCTGAGCATACCGAACATCTGATGGTGCAAGAAAAAAAATTGCCTTTCTATGAAAAAATATGGCTGCAGATTAAAAATATTTTGGGATTCCATTTTAAAATTAGATGGGGATATGTAATTGCTTTTATGGTGGTGTTTGTCCTAATCTCAATGTTTAATAATCGCTATCAGATTGTTAGGGGTATTCCTTTTATGAATTCTGTGTATAAGGCCTTGGGAATTAAGGCAAAAATTCCTGGTGAAGGGCTGGAATTTCAGAATATAGGTTGGGAGTTTTTTGATGATGAAGACGGAGCCAGGCTGGAGATTAAAGGGTTTATAAACAATCCTACTGCTAAAAATATTGAATTGCCGATTATTCATGTCGAGATTTTGGATAAAGGTACGGTGCTGGTGCAAAGTCATAATCGTGAACCTGAGGAAAAAATAGTCGAGTCCAAGACAAAAATACCGTTGAATTTTGTTTTGGAGAATCCAGCGCCGACTGCTAAATATGTCTATCTTACTTTTATTGATAAAGATTAATGGTTGCGGCTGATAATAAAATCGGCAAGTTGCTTTAGGCTTTCGGCCTTGCCTGAAAAAATATCAAGCGATGATTTGGCTTGAGAAATTAAGTCGGTTGCTATCTTTTTGGCATCCTCCAATCCATATAATGAAACAAAAGTCAGCTTGCCTTGTGAGGCATCTTTGCCAAGTGTTTTGCCCATAAGTTTAGAATCGCCTATCACATCTAAAATGTCATCTGAGATTTGAAAAGCAATGCCGATTTTGCGCGCATAAGAGGTAATGGCGGAATATTCTTTGTCCGAGGCATTGCCTAAAATAGCACCGGATTGTGCCGCATAGGCAATCAGGCAGCCGGTTTTCATTTCTTCAATGTGTTTGATAATCTCTTCGGAAGAAAGCTTTGGTGATTTGTCAGTTTGCAAATCCAGCATTTGTCCGGCTATCATGCCGTTAAATGCGCCGGCACGTTCGGCCAAAAGGGCGCATAGGCGAATCTTGGTAGAATCGGAAATATGCGGAGCTTGGGCCAATATTTCAAAAGCATAGGTCAATAGCCCATCACCGGCAAGTATGGCGGTGGCTTCGTCAAATTGTTTGTGGCAGGTGGGTTTACCACGACGAAAATCATCGTTATCCATGGCCGGTAGGTCATCATGAATAAGCGAATAGGTGTGAAGCATTTCTAAAGAGGCTGCTATGGGAAATGAAATCTCAAAAGATATGCCGAATAGAGCTGCCGTTTGGCAAACCAAAAACGGACGCAGACGCTTGCCGCCGTTTATTAAAGAGTAGTACATGGCTTGAGAAACTCGTTGCTCGGAACCTGAAGGAAATTTAAAAAGCAATGGAAGTTTGCTATTAAATTGTTGGCTGAAATCTTTTAGCTCTTGTTCAAATTCGCTCATTAATCAAGCCTCCGGTACTTCAAATTCGGAAGATGTAACTTTGTCGTCAGGGGTGATTTCCAGTTTTTCGATTTTGAGTTGGGCTGATTTTAGTTTGTTTTCGCAAAGCTGTTTGAGCTTGACGGCGTTTTCGTAGGCGTTGACGGCATCATCAAGTTTGATTTTGCCGCTTTCCAACTCACGGACGATTGTTTCGAGACGGGTGAGCGCTTCTTCAAAGCTTAGGGCTTGTATATCTTCGTTTTCCATATAATCTTCCTATCAACTAAAGTTATTTTTAAGCCAAATACTAAATCATTTAATCGGCTTTAGCAATACCTAAGTATATCTATCAAATAGCTTTAGACCTCTTTAAGCGGTTATAATTAATTCCTAAATTAGATACATGAGAAAAAGGAGCAATTAAACATGAATAATCAGCAAGTGTCTAAGGCGGCCAGAGTGCTTAAGGCTTTGGCAAACGAGAAAAGGTTAAAAGTGCTTTATTATATAGCAGATGAAGAATTAAGCGTGGGAAAAATAGAAAAATTGGTTGGTTTGAGCCAGTCGGCTTTGTCGCAACATTTGGCCGTTTTGCGAGCCGAAAATTTGGTGAAAACCAGGCGTGAAGCTCAGACAATATTTTATGAAATTAAGGATAATAAAGTGAGAGAAATATTAAAGTTGTTGCAAAAATTATTTTGAAACAGCTATAAAATTAAACTCATGGGTTTGAGGGGTATAGGCAACGGCTATTTCGCCACGGCGGATTTGTTCGGCCTTGCAACCAAAAATCTCATAGCGCCAGCCTGTCATAAATAAAGGATTGGTGTTGTCATCACTGCAAAAAATTTTTAACTCCTCTTCCGAGGCCAGCATGTGCGGAGTTATTTTTTGTTGATGGGCAACTACTTTGAGCAATAGTTTTAACAACTCAAGTAAAGCGGTGTTGACATTGGGAAGTTCTTTTGTAATCGGCGGAATAACATAATCTTTGGGTTTTAGGTTGCCGGTATGTTGCAAGACCTCAATAATTTCGTCGCCGATTTTGCCTCGCGCCAGATCAGAACGCATACCGCGGACGGCGGCAAGTTCGGTTTTGTCTTTTGGAAAAGCCGCACAGATGTTAAGCAGGACATCGTCTTTGATAAAAGACTGGCGCGGGGTGTTTTTGGCTATGGCACGCTGTTCGCGCCAGGAGGCCAACTCTCGCAAGGTGGTTAGAAAAAACGCATTGTGCGAGCGATGACGAATGCGTTTCCAAGCCTCTTGAGGCGAGGGTTGATAGAGCTTTTCGTCTTTTAACTCGTTTAGCTCATCTTTAATCCAGTCAATTCGGTTGTTGTTTTCCAGCCAGGTTTTGAGATATTGGTATATTTTGGTCAGATGAGTGACATCGGAGAGGGCATATTCTAATTGTTTGGAAGATAACGGGCGTTTGCTCCAATCTGATAGGCGCGAGCTCTTGTCAAGCTCGATATGCAAAATGTGTCCGACCAGATTTTCATAGCTTATGGCCTCGCCAAAACCGGCGGCCTGGGCGGCAATTTGGGTGTCAAACAAGGGGGCGGGAATTTTGCCGCTTTGATTATAAATTATCTCAATATCTTGTCGGCCGGAGTGAAAAACTTTGGTAACTGATTGATTTTGCATCAAATCAAAAAAACTTTGCAGGTCGATATCGGGAGCAAGAGGGTCTATGGCGGCCGATTCTTCAGTAGAAGATATTTGGATTAGGCATAGTTTGGCAAAATAGCTGTGTTCACGCAAAAACTCCAAATCTACGCAGATGAATTCGCGGGTTGCTAATTTTTGACAAAATTTTGATAAATCTTCCGTGGTTTCAATTAGTTGCATCATAAACTCTTAATATCTATGGGTGTTTGATTGGGAATATTATAAGCATGGAGGCTTAATTTTTTTTTAATTTGTACAAAAAAAACTTGATTTTATTTGTAATGAGGTATAGAAAAAAAACGTTTTATTTTAAGTTTAATTTAATTATTATCCTATGGACAGTAAAAATTCTTTGCAGATGTATGCTTTAGTCAGCGCGTCTGCGGCTTCTTCTGAAGTAGTTGAAACGGTAAAGAAAGTGATTTCTACTTATGGGCGTCGCATCAGGAATGGCTTTATTTTGACGCCCCATGGCTTTGATGAGATTGTCTTCTTTGAGATTAAACAAAAAGGCGGTCCGATTGTGGAAACTTTGACGGCTTTGGTTAGGATATATCCTTGGTTGTATCCTATGTATGTGATACAGGAGAACAAGGATCATCTGCCCAAGTATCCGATCAGCTCGTCTTCGCGCTGGTGGATGGTCGATGAGGTTAAGTTTCAGATTCCCAACATGGATGAGGAAAAGACTAAGGACTTTATGAAACGCTATATTGATCTTCTGAAGCGGATTTACCGCCAGGAGTCGGTGTTTGTGAAATCTTTTATCTACCTTGGCAAGAGCGGGACCGTGCATGTCATGAGTTTCAATTCCGAAAGACCAATCAAGTTCCGTGGAGGAATGCTCGGCGTGCCGGAGTGGAATGAGGCCATGGATAAGATCTTGGCTGCGTTGGGAGGTGAAGTCGAAGAAGTACAGAAGATGGCTGTGCGCTTTACCAATATTGACGAATAGCTGTTGACACGTCAGAAAAGAATTTTAAGAAAGTCAATCTTTATGAAAAAAGATTGGCTTTCTTTTTTTTGTTGAAAACAAGTGTCGATTATGGTTGATTTTTGGCAGATTTGGGAATAAAACTAAAGTCCTTGGAATAATTTTTAATCAAGAGGTTTTATCGATGCAAACATATCGTACACACACCTGCGGCGAGTTACGCCGAGAAGATATCGGCAAAAAAGTTAAATTGGCCGGTTGGATACAACGTAAACGTAATTTGGGAAATTTGTGCTTTGTCGATTTGCGAGATCATTACGGCATTACACAATGTGTGTTTGACAGTAGTTCGGATTTGTTTGCCAAAATCGAAGCAATTCGTCCGGAATCGGTTGTAGGAATTGACGGCGAAGTGGTTTTGCGCGAGAACATTAACTCCAATATGCCGACCGGCGAGATAGAAATTAAAGTTACCGGTTTGGTATTATATTCGGCGGCAGAGGTGTTGCCGTTCCAAATCGCGGTGGAAGATGACGCGCCGGAGGAAATCAGATTAAAATATCGGTTTTTGGATTTGCGCAAAGACAGAATTCATAAAAATATTATGTTGCGTTCGGCGGTTATTCAACGCACGCGTGAGTTGATGATGGAGCAGGGTTTTACCGAGTATCAAACTCCGATTTTGACCGCATCCTCACCGGAGGGTGCACGCGACTTTTTGGTGCCATCAAGGCTTAATCCGGGCAAGTTTTATGCTCTGCCGCAGGCGCCCCAACAGTTTAAACAACTTTTGATGGTGTCGGGATTTGATAGGTATTTTCAGATTGCTCCTTGTTTCAGAGATGAGGATCCGAGAGCCGATCGCTCGCCGGGTGAGTTCTATCAGCTTGATATGGAGATGAGTTTTGCCACCCAAGATGATGTGTTTGAGGTTATTGAACACACTTTGGGGACAATCTTTAACGAATTTGCCAATGGTAAAAAAGTTGATCAGGCGCCGTTTGTGCATATACCGTTCCGCGAGGCAATGGCTAAATATGGCTCGGACAAGCCCGATTTGCGCAATCCCTTAGTGTTGCAAGATGCCACTTCTTTCTTTGGCGTATCAGGATTTGGGGTTTATGATAATCTGGTAAAAGAGGGCAAGACGGTTAAGGCTATGGTGGTTAAAGATGTGGCCGAAAAACCGCGCTCGTTCTTTGATAAGTTGGATGCATTTGCCAAAGAAGAAGGAATGGGTGGTATTGCCTATGTGGCTTTGGCTCATCAAGGTGCCAAAGGTATTGCCAAGATGTTGTCTGAAGAAAAGATAAACGAACTTAAGACCGTATTCGGTGCCGAAGAGGGCGATGCAGTTATCTTTATGGTTGGCAAAGGAATGAAGTTTGATAAGTTTAGCGGTCGTTTGCGCAACAAAGTTGGCGATGAGCTTGGGCTTATTGATAAAAATACTTTCAAAATGTGCTGGATTGTTGATTTTCCGTTCTATGAGGAAAATGAAGAAACCGGCGCGGTTGAATTTTCGCATAATCCGTTTTCGATGCCACAGGGCGGAATGGACGACTTGCTTAATAAAGATCCGCTGGATATTCTGGCTTATCAATATGACTTTGTTTGCAACGGTGTGGAGCTGTTGTCGGGTGCGGTCAGAAATCATGAGCCGGAGATTATGTATAAGGCTTTTGAAATTGCCGGTTATGACAATAGCGTGGTTGATAACAAGTTCGGCGGTATGATTAATGCATTTAAGTTTGGGGCTCCGCCGCACGCCGGTTCGGCCTATGGTATGGACAGGCTGGTTATGTTGTTGTTGGATGAAGAAATAATCCGCGATGTGATTGCGTTTCCGTTGAACGGCAAGGCGCAGGATTTGCTGATGCAAGCACCAAACGAGCCAACCGAACAACAGCTAAAAGAGCTGCATATTAAGCTTGATTTGGATAAGTAATATGAAACTGCAATAACCAGAGCAAATGTTAGGCTAAAATCGGCGTTATTCAGCCGGGTGGTCGGTTGGCAAAAGTTAGTTGCAGAGGTGGCTTGCTTTGGTGGTGGTATGGGTGCTGCCAGGGGCATTTGCATAAGCATGATTTTCTTATGATTTTAGTTAAGAATTGAAAATAAAAAACCACCTTTGGATAAAACACAAAGGTGGTTTGGTAGTTTGTAGATTATGTTTTGCAAAATAATTCTTTCTGCCTTAATCGACAGAACTTGTTGCAAGGGGACTTTTCTATTCTTTCAACCCTTTAATTACAAATTCGGTTATATCATCGGCGCCGGAAAGAACTATGTCTTTCACTAAAACCAAATCATACCCTTTTTTATTGGCAATTTTGGTAATAACTTCGCTTATTGAGGCATCTATTCTTTGCAATTCTTGAGCATAGGCTTGCTGAATAGTCTGCTGCTTTTGGATAAACTCTTGCTGATACTGCTTAGTCAGTTTTTCTTTTTTTGAAGAAACAGTTTGTTTCTCGATTTCCTTTTCGGCATTGTCTAGCCAGGTCTGAAGCTCAGCCATTTTGCTTTGGTGCTCAACCTTGAGGGTATTCACGGCGGCAGAATTGTCAACTACTTTTTGAATATCCACCATGGCCACTTTGGCAGGAAACAAAGCTTTTGCGGCAAAACCAAAAGCAAATATCAAAATTGCGCCAATTATGCAGATGTAGTATTTTTGATTAGGAATAAAATGTTTTTTTTATTTTTTCAACTTTTGACATCATAAATCCTTTCTGGTTGGTTCAATCTAGAACAATAGATTAATTCCTATGCGATAGGCATGATAGTCGTTTGAGCCAAAAGCATAGTTGCCCACTATAGCCATACCCGAGAAGAAACTTCCTTTTTTAAACTTGCGGATAAGGGCAATTCCGGTGTCATGATAGTCATCAATAAATAACTCAGATCCGGTATAGAATGTATAGGAGTAAGAACCGTTTAATGCCCATCTGTCAGCAAAATCCCAACGTATGGAAAAACCATTCTTGAAAACGCTGTTTTGTAAATCATACTCAATTTCGTAATCATCAATCTTTATTGAATAGTCACGAATATATCCGGCCATATTGGTTATTCCGTAAGTAAATTTTCCAACAGGTATTTGCAAATCACTGGTTAATGTTCCGCTATATAATACTCCGCCAGAGAGCATGTCTTCTGAACCAATCGCACCGGCACGTGCGGCAGGAATTAAGTTCCATTTGACTTTGTCATTATTAATAACCGGAATTTTCAATCCCAAACCAAGCTGTGCCGCATAAGAAACGGAGCCGTCAATATCAGCATAAGTCAACGGCATATCTAACAGTAAAGCATAACCACTATTGCCAAACTTAAAGGTCTTGGCCAAAGGCAGCGAATAAACATTGGCTTCTTTGGTGTCGCCGTTGAAATCAAAACTGTGTTGCGAGGCGTTGGGTGATATGTAGGATACAAAGTTTCCCAATACACCGCCGCCGGCACGCTGGAATGAGGTGTCCGTCATTGTTGCCATTAACGAATTCGGGTTACCGGCAACCATATCATATGGTGTCTTTTCCACTCCGGCTTTTAAGATTTTTTTCATTAAGCCGTCTTTGTTATCTTCAAGCCAATTTTTTAAGAGCTTAAAACTTTCCTCCTGAGTACCACCATTAAAAGTTAGGTTATTAATATCTGCCTCGGGAACATTGAACGTTAATACTGCACTGTCATCAAAACTCAGAGTCATCGGAATTCCGCGAAACTCAATTTGGCCAGAAGATGCTTTGGTGTCATCATAACCATTAATTATCGAATCCAAAGTACCATCTTCATAGCGGTCAAACAAATCAATTACAGACTCAAAGCCGCGAGTTTCATTAATATTAGTACTTGTTTGTTGCAAATGCAGGGTAAACATTTCCGCCTTAGCCTCAGTGGCCAAGCACAAAGCAGCAAAAGTAAGTGCTAAACCTTTTTTGCTAAAATAGTTTCCGGTGTTATTGAGCATATAAAGAGTTCCTTTCGTCAGTCTTAGGTATACTCCGACAAATTATTTCATCGGGGTTGGTTAAGTTAAAAATCATGAGTTTGTTATTTGGGTAGTCGCTGAAGTCTTCGGCAGTAGCAACTTTCAATGTGCCGTCATTTAAGGACGTGTGTTTAATAAACACGCTTTTGTCCCACTTTGGGGATTGGATTCTTGCTGTTTTTGTGTATTGCATGGCTGCATCCTTAAGTGGATAAATATCTGCGGTTTGGCACAGCTTCAATGCCCATCTGATGCTAGCCTATTTTATAATTTCTTATAAATCAAGGGAATTTTGCATTTTTACCAACCTTTTTTTACACAATCAATTTTTTAGACCTTGACAAAGGAACGGAGTTTGATTGGTTTAGCGGTCGTTTGCGCAACAAAGTTGGCGATGAGCTTGGGCTTATTGATAAAAATACTTTCAAAATGTGCTGGATTGTTGATTTTCCGTTCTATAAGGAAAATGAAGAAACCGGTGCGGTTGAATCTTCGCATAATCCGTTTTCAATGCCACAGGGCGGAATGGACGACTTGCTTAATAAAAATCCGCTTTTTTCTTGGAAAGTAAGGGTAAAGTTATTAGACGTTGTTTACTTAGAGTTTGGTTTATTTGAATTTAATTATTCCAGAAGATATCAATATTGGATAAATCTCTGAAATAAATATTACCATTACCACCACGGACTACTACGCCGCAAACATCTTTATTATAAAAAACGGGAGAGCCACTTAATCCGTCATAGGATTTTATTTTTTCTATTGGTTCAGCTATAGTTAGGTGATGTAGATTGGAATTAGTGGATTTTTCCTGATATTGACAGCTTATTCCTAGTAGAGTAGATTTTATGTGTTTTGTTTCATTATCAATTTGTTGTAACTCGGCTGGATAACCCAGAATATAAAATTCTTCTCCTTTTTTAAAAGAATTTTGTTTTGTATATTTTAAGCTTTTTAATTGTACGTGAGATATAGGTAGAGATTTTATTGTTGAATAAATTTTTGTGTTTTGACGTTTGTATGGTGAAGAGTTTTGAATATGTCGCCACTTTGTTAGTATATTCCAATTTTTTTTAAGAATTTTTTGTATTTTTTTATTTTTGAAAAGTTTGTTTGCAAGGTTGAGGGGATTTAAATCTTTATAATCTTCAAGATCCTGTAATATTTTATTCATGTCTATTTTTAGAAGACATAAATTATCATCATCTGTAATAGTATTCTGTTTTAAGCATGATGAAAACGGTGTCATTATAGGTTTTTGGTATAAAAAATTAACAATACATAGGTCATTAATATTTATGTCAATACAATGGTCTGCAGTTAAAAAGTAAAACTCATTGTCATGGTTGATAACAAAACCGCTGCCTTTTCCACCTAAAAGCCCAAAACTATTATATAGTATTTGGAAAATGGCGTCTCGTAATTTGGTTTCACTCATAATCTAAAATATCCATAAATAGACAGGTGTTGTTTTCAGCCCAAGGGGATTATTGATTATTTTTATATTTATCTGATTAATTATGTTTTTATAATTTGTCAATGCATAATTATCTGTGTAAAATGCCTTAAAAGGCTTATTTTGTTTTTAATGGTGTGAGAGCAGAGAGACTTGAACTTTTGCTCTTATCTTAGGCATTGTTTCAGTTGTTGGAGTTTATTTTAGTTAATGCAATACATAAAAAAGCCTCCGCAATGGAGGCTTGGAAAATGCGTCATTTTGCTTTAGCTGTTTTTACATTGTCTGTATCTATCTTATGAAAGAAACAATACATCGTGTGTTCAATATCGGTGTCTGATGTAATCCGAAGTTCTCTGCCATAAAATTTGGCAGAAACAGGCATACCCATAAAAACACTTAATTTTTTCATTTCTTCCAAAATAAGAAGAAATTCGCAACTTGCATCGGGTTCGATAACAACCTCGCGAAAACACTTAAATTCCATAATATATACATTTTTAATTAGACATCATAATTTTTAATAGTGGGCAGATGATGACCTGTTTTATTGTAAAAATCAAATATTTTTATGTCTAATTTTCTGAAAATAGTTGCATTATCTGAAAAAATATCTATTATGTGGGCAAAATAATATAATTGTATCATCTTAATTTTTGTGTCTTATGGAAAAGCAAAAAAAGGCTAATTGGGTGTATGAAATTTTTAACCCTTTTACAGTTCTTATTTTTCTACTTGTAGTTATATTCTATGGAGCAATGGTATATTTTGATCGTAATCCTCCGGAGGTTTCTGAATGGAACGAGGTAACAGTAATTTCACGAAATGAATTGATTGTTCCCTGTGGGTTTGGTTCTGAAACAGAGGTTACATTAATCTTCTCTGATGGAACTACTTGGAAAGGTTATCCATCTTCTGCCAAATCAAATGAATGCCATCTTCTCTATGCGCAAGAAGGTGATGTTGTTTCTTATAGATATAACTCACATTATTTTACTGGCAAAGAGTGGAGAGAATAATCTACGATGCAAAAAAAAGAAGCCTTTTGAAGGCTTCTTTTTTTGGTTGTGCAATAGCAGAGAGACTTGTTTCTCCTGTCAGCTTTAAAAACAAAAAAAACGCCTCAAAAGGCGTATTTTGTTTTTAATGGTGCCGACAGAGAGACTTGAACTCCCGACCCACTGATTACAAATCAGTTGCTCTACCAACTGAGCTATGTCGGCATTCGCAATCCCGACTTTTATATAATAGCTAAACTGCCTTGTCAATAAAAATATGTCTTATGTTATAAAAATCATTTGTAATAATCGGTAACAACTGTTTTTGGTGATAAGCATATATTTTGCTTGGTATTTGTAAGTTGCTGTTCTAAACTCAATTCCATTGTGATTTGATATTGAAAGGATTTTTTATGGCGAAAAATAAGTGGTTTGGTACAGATGGTGTCAGAGGAGTGGCAAATGAATTTCCGATGACGGCCGAGTTTGCTTTTAGGCTGGGATGTGCGGCGGCAGAGGCTGTGTGTTTAAGCCAAAGGAGAGTAGCGATTGCCAAGGATACAAGGATATCTTCCGATATGTTGGAATCTGCTCTTTGCGCTGCTTTTACAGCCAAAGGTATTGACGTAATCAGGCTTGGTATCATCCCGACACCGGCACTAACCGCTTTTGCCGATGCCTTGAATATTGACATGGCCTTGATGATTACGGCATCTCACAACCCTTATTATGACAACGGCATAAAATTAATCGCTCCCAACGGCGATAAGTTTTCTGATGAGACAACCGCGCAGCTGGAAGCTTTGATTGAAAAAAATCAATTTGTTTTTGATAAAAACAAAATCGGCAAAATTATTGATGATAGCTCAATCAAAGAAAAATATATCAAAAAAGCATTATCAATATTTGGAGATAACATAAGACTTAACGGGTTTAAGGTGGTGGTTGATTGCGCCAACGGCTGTTTCAGCAATATTTTGCCTAATGTGTTGCAAAAACTTGGTGCCGAGCTGGTTATCTTGGGGGCAAATCCCGACGGATATAACATCAACAAAGACTGCGGCTCGCAACATGTCGGGGCGATGTGTGACGAGGTTAGAAAATGTGGCGCGGATTTGGGTGTTGCGGTTGATGGAGACGGCGACAGAATCAAAATAAGCGACAATAACGGGAATTTAATCGGCAGTGATCAGTTGATTGCTTTTTTGGCCAAATATTTGCAACAAAAAGAAGAAAACAAATCAAGGCCTATTGTGTCAACCAAATTGTCCAATACCGGGTTGGAAAGGTATGTTACAAGCGAGCTGTGGCTTAAATATTTTGTTACCGGTGTGGGCGAGCGTAACGTCATTAAAACTTTGAAAGAAGAAGGCGGTGTTATCGGTGGTGAAGAATCGGGGCATATAGTTTTGCTTGATTATGCTAAATCAGGCGATGCCATGATGACTGCATTGATGACCATAAAGGGAATTATCGATAGTGCTAAAAAAGTAAACGAGATATTTCCGCTGTTTAAGGAAGATTTTTTATATTATGAAAATTTTACAACCGCCAACAAGGAACAGGTAAAAGAAATTACTGCCAATAATGAGCTTGCAATAATACTAGATGAGGTGGTGCAAGAAATGAAGGGACATGGCAGAGTGGTTATTCATCCTTCAGGAACCGAGCCTAAGATAAGAGTTTGGGTGTGTGGTGATGATGAGAATTTGGTTAAATCTTGCGGGCAAAAATTGTGGGATAAAATTGAAAATTTGGCTAAAAGTGCATAAGTTTGAATATTAATATTTTATTTACCTTTTGACCATATTCTCCTAATCATAATAGTTTTTTTATAAGGAAATTTTAAATATCATGCGGCAAATAATTGAAAAATCTTTTTTTGAGTGGAGCAGAGATAAAACTCCAAGAATCCAAAGCAGAGGAATTGCGGCTTTGGTTCAGCAACAGGTGCGTTCTACGGCAAATGCTAAGGGGGTGTCTGCCGGAAGATGTGTTTGGCCGGCGGCCATGGCAAAAAGCGAAACTCGCTATTTGAGCCGCCGTGTGTGGATGAGCTAAAATCAATGTTTAAAGGATTGATTGCATTATTTACCAGCGGAGCAATATTTAATCCGCTGGTTATTTTGGGGATAATATCAGGGTTTATTGCAATAATAAAGCTACCGCCGGAGGAAATAAGAGATTTGTTCGGCGATTATCATTTTTATGCCTTGATTGCCATACTTTCGTTTTTGTATACAACCGTGTTTGCCAAAATTTATAAAGAAGGCGGTTTGGAGGTTGATTGGGGATCGACCTTGGGTTTGGTATTGTGGAATTTTGTGAAGTATTTTATTGCTTTTGTTTTATCAATGTCGTTTGTTGTATTAATCGGGTTCTAGATACTTACGTCAACAACCGAGCCTTTGTCTTGGGATACGGGGACGTTGCGGTTGGCATCAAACAAGATGTCAACTATTTGTTGTTGCATTTCGGCATTTTGTTTAATGATGTTTAGCTGCAATTGCTGCATTGCCAAAGCATAAGAACTGATTGCACCAATACCGTCCATAGATTCCCTCCTTAAAGCACATTATCAAATATAGCACAAAATTGGTTAAAAAACATTAAATTTTTTGCTGCCCTGTTAAAATTGCCAACCAAGATTATATTAAAAATAAAATTTGCAGGGAGATAAATTATGAAGAAAATATTTTTATTGTGGAATACGGTACTGTTGTTGGGAGCAGGGGCGGCTATGGCGCAAGATGCGCCGACGATAGTGTTTGGAGCGGCGGCAACGCCTGACGGCAAGCAAAATACCTTTGTGGTTGAGCAGCCAAAAGATGCGCCGAATCCTTTGGGCGATCCTATTGCCGGGCCGGATACGCCGCCGCAGGTGTTTGATGTGCCGCAAGAAATGACCAACCAGCCGCAGCAATCAAATCAGGATAATCAGTCTATACCTCAGCCGATTGCCGATCCCAATGCTTTGAGTGAGCAAAATACCGTGGGACCAAACCCGGGGACTAACAATCCGTTGCCGCAAGAAGCCCAGAGCTTGGGACAAGATTTTCAAAACACCATAATGGAAGCCAACGGCAGAATTTATGATGTCCAGTCTTATCCGGAGCAGGATATTAATGTTATCGGAAACTCAAGCGATCCGCAGACGATATATTCGCCCAATGTAAACAACTAGTTGCATTCTTGTTGTTTGCGGGTAGCTGGAACACACTTCCATTGATCTTCAAGCAAATTTGACGGCTCAAGCGAGATGTTGCTCTCTTCGGCGGCAATCTCGGAGCCGAGGTGAATTAGGCGTTTGTCATCACAATTGAGATCGCCGTTTTCAACCATTGGGTATTCGGTATTGCCAAGAACACTAATGATGCGAGAATAGCGATGCAAATGGATACTGCTTAGCGAACTCGGCAAATCGGGGTTGTTGCTGGTTGATATGAGCTTGATATAAGGTGTGTCCAAAATCGAGCGTTGTTTGATAATGATGTTGGAGGTATCGGCTATGATTCCGCCAATGATTTTTGAGCGTGAATTGCAGCCAAATACAATGCTTTCACTGTCAATCGAATCTTTTGATAAATCCTTGTATTTTAGGATGCCTTTGATAAAAATCTCGGCATAGGAGCTGCTTTTTAGACTGCCGATAAGGTTGCCTTTGACACCCAAAGACGCATCTTTGCCGACAATGACGTTGCCGGTTATGTTGCCGGTGGTGATAAATTTGGCTGAGCTGGCAATATTGATATCGGAGCAAATGTTGGTGACGTCAACCAGGCTGACGGTTCCGTCGACATTAAATGATTTGCCCTTAAAGACACATTCGGGAGTGTTGCCTTTTACGGTGATGCGGACATTGTTTAGATTTCCGCCGATGGGTAAAGATGTCGGCGTTTCAAAATTGAGTATAAAATTGACGTTGCTTATGTCTTGGGTAAAAATGCCGGAATAAACCGCAAGGCTGTCTTCGGTTATGTTAAGGGTTACCTCGGGGCGTTGCTCTGAGATGCAGGTGTTGGAAATTTGTCCATAGAGCGAGCGAATCGATGTTTTGGCAAGATCAAATGTCGGATCGGTAACATTTTCTTTGATGATGTTGGATTGAGGGAACAATTCGAGAGCCAATTTGTAGCAGTTAACGGTGCATTTTTTGAAGTTGGAATCCTCAGGGCAATCAGCGCTGTCCTCGGTTGATTGGCAGGAAGAATAAAGATAGCCTTTCTCTTTGCAAACCATTTCGCTGGTTTTGCAAGCGGTATAGAGTGTTTTTTGGCCTTTGAGGCAGGACGGTGTTTGCGGTGACAAAGGACCAAAAACACAATCTTCATAATCATCGCAAGATGCTTCGATGACATTGGTTTTGACGACACCGTCGCAAGTGGTGCAGGTGGGGCCGTCGGCAACATAGCCGGCCGGAATATTGTCCAAAGCATGGGCAAAGCCGGGGCAGTCGTTGCAACATTTGCCATAATCGGAACTGTAGGGACAGCGGATATTAGTAAGTTTGCATTTGTCTTTTGAGGTGTAGCCGGCTTGTTCGCAGGCTTTGGCCGTATCCTCGATGCAGGCGCGATACATCGGATATTTGTTATCGCATATTTTGGTAGGATAGGTCGGAAGTTCGCAGTCTTTGGCTAAGAAAGTGTAGTTATTGTTGCGGCACCATTGCTCTTGAGAGCAACTGCGGTAATACGAATCGTGATAAGGGCAGCGGTCGGCCGGGGCTGTTTGATTGCTGCAGTTGGCATAGGTAATTTTGTAGCCCTCGTCAATACACTTTTTTTCCGAGCGGCTGAGCGAATGCTCGGTATAGGTGTTGGTTGCATATTCGGGCATGACAGCGGCGATTGCCGGAGATGCAAATACCATGATTGCCAATAAACAAGATTTATTAATGCCGGACATCTTTATCTACCTTTATATAACGTTACCCAATAACTCCAGATTATACTTTAATATTGCGGAATTAATTTAGAGTTAAAATTTTTTGACAAAATATGCATTTTTTGACTAGATTTAAACCGTATTTTGTGATATGTTAACACTCGCAAAGGTAAAATACAACTTCAAATTAAATAATAGGCAGGAAAATATGAATAAAAAAATATCCGTAAAAAATCCGTATGTTACCGGCGAATATGTTGTTTATCCGGCGCATGGCGTCGGGAAGGTTTCTGATGTTACCAAACAGACGGTTGCCGGAACAGAGTTGGAGCTGATCGTTGTCAATTTTGACAAGGATAAGATGACTTTGCGTATTCCGATGGCCAAAGCGGCCACTGCCGGATTGCGCAAAATATCTAGTGCCGAAACCATTGCCGATGCCTTAACCACATTAAAAGGCAAAGCCAAGGTTAAGAAAATTATGTGGTCAAGAAGGGCGCAGGAATATGAAAACAAAATCAATTCCGGCAGTCCGGTGGCCATAGCCGAGGTTATCAGGGATTTGCATAGAAATGAGAATTTGGCTGAGCAATCTTATAGCGAAAGGCAAATTTATGAGCAAGCGCTGGATCGGCTATCTAATGAATATGCCGTGTTTGAAAATATTTCAACGGCAGATGCGACAAAGAAAATTCTTGATATTTTGAGTAAATGAGATATTTGCCGCTCAAAAAAACCGCTCTTGGTGCAAACAAGGGCGGTTTTTTTTTGAGAGGAATGGGTGATTTTTAAGAAAATATTAGCTAAAGGCATAATATACTGCAAAAATAATATTATCCAATAAAGGATAAAAGATTAAAATTGTTGCTTTTTGAGGCGATAATTGTTATAATTTGATTTAAGAGGCAGAGCAAACTTTGGTAGCTTGGCGGAAGGTGTGGCGTAGTTTGCGGCAGGGGGTTAAGGATTTTAGAAAAGGAGCTTAAGCAATGAGGGCGAGGTGTTGGAGTTATTTGGCAGGAATGAGTGTTTTGGCTTTGGCGGCGGCGGCCGAAGCAGGTGATTGCACCCAAAGGCCAAGTTGTGAGGAATTGGGCTATACCGATACGGCAGATAAGTGTGATGGTGATATGGTAAAATGCCCGTGGGATTATAATGCCGTCTTTTGCCGGGAAAAAACTGCAGTTGCCGGTAGTGACTGTGAGATTGGCTCAATAGTATATTCTGATTTGAATTGTTATGATAATCCGCCTGAGGGGCTGACCAAATTGGGTGTTGTGGTGATTAATGATGACACAGAGAGAAAGATGATGTCGTTTGATGAAAGACGTGATGTATGGGCTCAAGCAAATGATTTTTGTAATTCATACTCTGCTGGTGAGATAGCATGGACGTTACCTTCGCGACATCAGTTAAGAAAGATACAAGCCAACATCACTTATATAGATGATGTTTTATCGCTGAAGTTGAGCTCTTGTTATTGGAGTTCGGATGCAAGTTCATCTACGGGCGGTGCATATTGCACGAGGATGTCTAATGGTTATGAGACTTATTATGTTCTTTCATCACATCATAATGTTAGGTGTATAGCAGACTATTAAATTAAAAATTTTGAAGTGTGAGTTGTGTGGGGTAGGATTAAGATAAAAAAGGAGCTGGAGCGATGAGGACAAGGTATTGGAGCATGGGTGTGGTATTGGGAGGATTGGCTGTGGCCGGGACAGCTTGGGCAGCGCTTGATTGTGGTGTAAGGCCTACTTGTGCGGAGTTAGGCTATACCGATACGGCAGATAAATGCGATGATAGTGGTATGTTGAAATGTCCGTTTGATGAAACCGCGGTCTTTTGCCGGGAAAAACTTGCTGGTACCGGCTGTGAGATGGGTTCGGTGTTATATTCCGATTTGAAATGTTATGATCCTGATGCGGTGCCTTCCGGATTGACCGCCATAGGGGTGGTGTTTGATATATATAAAAAACTTGCAGTAGCTTTGGATGAATCAAAACTACCATGGTATGATGGGGATGATAGTTATGAGCATACTAGTGCTCATTTGGAGAGCTGTCCGATAGACGGGATTGAAACTTGTGGTGTTAATGGTAAAAGGAACACCATGATGATAGTGGATTTGTGGGGATATTCAAATAATTATGCTGCTGGATATTGTTATAATTATACTACCGAGGGTACTCAAAAAGGTGATTGGTTTTTACCAAGTGCAAAACAGATGGTAAAAATAGATAAGAGCAGTGTTGTTGTTAATAGTGGTTTAAGTGGTGTCGGAGGAACTAGTATCGAGAAAGGTAGTTATTGGTCTTCTACCTACTATGCTTGGGATCTGCCGTTGAATATAGTAATGGGATATGGTGATGCTTCTAATTATTATGGTTTTGACAGCATTCTTAGGACAAGATGTGTAATTAACTACTAGTTGATTAAATTAAAAATTTTAGAGTGTGATTTTGGGGTAGAATAGGACTAAAATAAAAAGAGGAGTTAGAGCGATGAGGACAAGGTATTGGAGCTTGGGTGTGGTATTGGGAGGATTGGCTGTGGCCGGGACAGCTTGGGCAGCGCTTGATTGTGGCCCGGTGCCAAGTTGTGAGGAATTGGGCTTTACCAATACGGCAGATCAATGCGATGATAGTGGTATGTTGAAATGTCCGTTTGATGAAACCGCGGTCTTTTGTAGGAAAAAAGCCACCGGTATCGGCTGTGAGGTGGGTTCGGTGTTATACTCCAATTTGAATTGTTATAAACCTGATGCGGCGCCGTCCGGATTAACCGCTATAGGTGTAGTGTTTGATACATATAAAAAACTTGCGGTGGCTTTGGATCAGAAAAAAGTTAAGTGGGCACCTGATAAAGATGATATTCCAGATTTAAAAGAGTGTAATAAAATTAGTGTTTTAACTGATTGTAATATAGATGGTAAGGCTAATACGGCAAAGATTGTGGCGTATCAAGGTCGGGGGACTAGTTATGCTGCCGGATATTGTTATGCCAAAACCGACGGGGTATCTGCAACTTCGTGGTTTTTGCCAAGTGCAAAACAATGGCAATCACTATATAATAATAAAGATGTGGTTGATGCAACCCTGAATAACATAGGTGGCTCACCATTAACCTTGACACCTTATGAGGGTTATTGGACTTCTAATGAATATCTTGATTATGCTTATGTAGCTGGAAGGTTTGGAGTTGGGGGTGCAAGCAGTAAGCTAGCGTCAACTGAGTCTGCACGTTGTGTGATTGGTTATGGAGAATATCAGGCAGAAATAGAGGGTGATGATGCTATTGTCACTAATTGCGAAATAGGTTCGATACTCTATTCTGATAAAAAATGTTATTATGGTGGTGATCCCTATGGTGTTGTTCCAATCGGTGTGGTTTTTGATACAACTAATAGGTTGGTTGCACAATTAGGTGCCAGGGGAATTCAGCTTTGGTCGCGAAATGTTGGTACTAATACTTCTTTAACAGACTGTCCTAGCTCAAAGCTTATGATTTGTAATATTGACGGTAAAGCCAATACAGCAACTATTATAGCAGAATTAGGTACAGACACTGCTGCCGGATATTGTCAGCAACAGAGTGAAGAATTAGGATTAGCGGGAATTTCGTGGTTTTTGCCGAGTATAAAACAGTTAAGTGGTGTTTTCGATAAGTTGTCGGTGATTAACAGTAGTTTGGCTAGTATAGGGGAAAGAGCTATAGATAAACAAGAAAATTATTGGTCTTCCAACGAGAGTAGCGCAAGAAATGCCTATTATTACAACGTCTTTGAACGAACAGGGGTGAAGAGTAATGGGTATGATGTTTTGTGCATAAGCAACTACTAGCCCAAAGATGTGAAGTTGAAACCCAAGCCCCTGCTGGCAAAACCGGCAGGGGTTTTGGTTTGTGCTCTAAACAAAAAAACTGTGGCGGAATGGGAATTTGTTGCTGAAAAAATAGCACCTCGATTTTGCAGGGGATAAGGCTGGGGATAAGAATCCTTTGGGCTTGTTTTATGACTTGGGCGTTTTAGGATAGTGGTTAGCAAATCGTTAACCGCTTCTTTTTCGTTTGAGAGGATTGAAAACGTGGCCTTTGAGGATGATTTAGTCTGCTTGCAGACCAATGGAATCGCCGTCTCGGCCGGGCAAGTGTTGGTGGAGGAGGAAAACCTCGAAAATCAATATATGTGGGGGTATTATCTTTGTTTTGAAAATAATACCAAGGGTAGAATCCGCCTTGTCGGTAAAGATTGGAATATCACCGATGAAAAAGGTAACTCCTATCATGATTCCTCGGCAGGGTTTAAAGGTGAACTCCCTGAGCTTGAGCCCGGAGAGGTGTTCGAATATACTTCGTATGCCCCGCTGAAAGCCGCAAACGCCGTGTTCTATGGCTCTTGCTTGGTTGAGGCTTTGGGCCAAACCAAAATACAAAATATAAAAATGCCGACACTAAATTTGTCGGCAAAACATGGCAAAATAAATCGAATCCTTAATTAGTAATAGGTCGGGGTTATCTCAGAACTGACAATAAATGCGTTTAAGTACTGATGGATGTTGGTTGTCATACGCTCGTTGAAATCTTTGAACAATTTTTCTACCATTCCGTTCCAATAGGCCTCTTTGCCGGCAATGTCGGTCGATGCCGGAATAGTCAAACTGCGCCAGGCCTCTACCTCGGTTGAGGCTTGAGCCAAACTTGAGGGGTCGGTTATTTTTACTACAACCACCAAACGTGCCGAATATTTGACCTTGTCTTGCTCAAAAATCTGGGTGCCTTCTTCCAATTCCTCGGTTACGGAGGCATCTTTGATGATAACCTCGGCAATTTTGGGCGAGGAAAAATCTGCCGCTTTGAGCCGGTCTTTGGCCCATAACTTGGCCGTCTTTTCGATTGATACCGGGAAAAGATGCTCAACATGCGGACGTGTAAATGTCGGCGTAAACTCCGAAACAACATCTATCTTGCTGACCTTTAATTCTATGGGTGTTTCGGTGTTGAAACGAGGCTCGCTATAACGCGGAAGCTCGTCCTCGGGTGTCCCATACAACGTGCCGCAGGCACTTAGGGCAAATGTTATACCAAGCAAAGCTAAAATTTTGATGGCTGATTTCATTGTGTTCTGTCCAAATGTTAATACAAACAGCAAAGCATATTCTTCCCTTGCTGTTTGCAGTATATAGATAAATTAATTAAAATCTGGTTAACCTATTGTTTGACCAATTCCGAGGGATCAAAAACATATTGCTCAGAGCAAAAATGACAGGTGGCGGTTATTTTGCCGTCCTCTATCATGTCGGCAATTTCTTCTTTAGAAAAGGTGCTTAGCGTGTTGAGCAGTTTTTCGCGGCTGCAACGGCAGGAAAAACAATATTCTTTGCTTTGCGTGATATGCAAATCGTTGGCGTGAAAAAGCCGATGCAAAATCTCTTCGGACGAAAGCTCGGCATCAAATACCTCGTCTTCGGACAGGCTTTCCATAAAAATGTTGGCCTCGTTCCAGCTCTCGTTTGCTGTTTGTTCATCAATATCGCGTCCGCCTTGAAACGGCATCTTTTGCAACATAATGCCTGCCGCAAACCAAGAGGAATTTTCGCCATGCGGCGGCAACACAAACAATTTTAGGTTGGTGTCAATTTGCTCTGACTGTTTGAAATAGCGCAGAGCGCACTCGGTTAGATCTTTGCCTTGCAAATCAACAATGCCTTGATAGAGCTCAGATGATTTGCCTTGATCTACCGTAAAGGCCAAGTGGCCGCCGCCCATCAAATGCGGCGCGGGCTCTATTTGGCCTAAGGTTTTGCGCAATTCTTGGCCGGCATTTAATCTTTCTTCATCAAATTTGGCGCAAGACCTGATTTGGCCTGAAGAGGTTACGTCGACAACCACCATCGAAACCGGGCCGTTGCTTTGGGTCTGGAGCGTGAAAAGACCATCGTATTTGAGCGTACTTGAAAGCATCGCCGCTAAAACCGTGCTTTCGGCAATAATCGCAGATACCGGCAGAGGATAGCGGTGTTTGCTCAAAATGGTGTTTACAACCTCGTTTAGCCTGATAAGACGACCCTGATAAGCTCCGTTGCCGATAAAAAATGATACACAATTGTCAAAATTTTTGTTGGGCATTGCTTTATTTCCTTGCTATATTATCTGTCAAAACTTGACTATGGTATAATGTAAAATAAAGGATTTTTCAAGTGGGTGCAGAAAATAAAGTTGCCGCAAAACGCAAGGTGGTGAAAAAAATTACTCCGCAGAGGCTTAGAAATATCGCCCTTTATTACCTTAAGCGCTTTGAAACATCGGCTAAAAATCTGCGTGATGTGCTTTGCCGAAGGGTTGATAAATATGCCTATCAAAATAAAGAATTTGATAAAAAAGAAGCCTATGGCTGGGTTGATGATTTGGTGGAGGATTTTATTCGCCTAAAATACGTTGATGATGCAAGGTTTGCCGAGATAAAGGTGCGCGGCTATTTGGCGGCGGGAAAATCACCGCGCTATATCTTGGGCAAACTAAAGGAAAAAGGTATTGATGATATGGTGGCAGAAGAGGTTTTGCAACAACAAGAATACGACCCGTTGGCCTCGGCCATGAAATTGGCAAAAAAGAAAAAAATAGGCCCCTTTAGCCCAAGTGAGGAAATCAGACGAGAGCGCAGGTCAAAAGATTTGGCCGTGCTCTTAAGAGCCGGGTTTGATTATGATATTGCTTTGAGGGTGTTGGAAACAGACGCCGAAATATGAAAAAAGCCTCGGAATTTGATTTCCGAGGCTTTTAGCTTAGTTGTTCTTTTGGTGCGCAAGCTCTTTGTGGGAGTATATCGGGGCAATGGCCAAGGTGATAGCCGAAAGCGCTACAAGAGTATATACAATGCGGCTTAGGATGCTTAATGGTCCAAACAAATAGGCCACCAAATCAAAGTCAAAAAGTCCTACCAAACCCCAATTTAGTCCGCCGATAATGCACAAAAACAGTGCCGTGTTATATAAAAAATTATTCATGATTAAATCTCCTTTATTTTTTGATACTTTTATGATATATAGCCAAACAATCGGTTTTCAATATGAGGGGAGCAGGGTTTTTGTATAGCGATAGGTTTCAGACGTTTATTGATATGTGGCGTGAAGAATTTGCCATAGAGCGCTCAATTGACGAAAAAGTTTGTCTTGACCGCGATGGCAATCCCATTCCCTGGTATACTTATCCGGCGATTGAATATTTGAGCCAGTTTGACTATGGTGATAAAAAAATTTTTGAGTATGGTTGCGGTTACTCCTCGCTTTTTTGGGCCCAAAGAGCAAAACAAGTCGTCTCGATTGAAGATAATCCGAGCTGGTTTGAAAAATGGCAAAAACAGTTTAATGAGCCAAATTTAGAAATACGCTGGCGCGATGAGGGCGAAATTTATGAAAATGCCGTTTTTGAAGACGGCAATAAATATGATGTGATTGTTATTGATGGCAAGAGGCGGGCGCAATGCGCTGAAGCCGCAGTTAAGGCGCTTAATGGGGGCGGAATGATTATCTTGGATGACAGCGACAGGATTAACACCTCAAACGAATATGTCAAAGCGGTTGCCAATCTAAAGTCTGAAAATTTGCTGCAAGTCGATTTTTATGGCTTTTGCCCGATGAACAACTATACCAAAACAACCTCAATATTTTTTTGTCGGGATTTTGACTTTGAATCTTTGTACAAAGTTCAGCCGGTCAACGGTTGGGGCAACCTGTGGTCAAAATCACGCAAAAACCGCAAAGAATTTTATCGTAAAAATAAATAGTCTTTATATTTAAATCGGCTGGCTAAAGCATATATATTTCGCAAACAATGCGGAGGTTTTGGTTTGCTTTGGATTATTAACGGCTTGATTTATGGCTTTTTTACGGCGCTTTATACCTTGGTCAATGAAAAGCACAAGTTTAACGGCTATGTGCTGGGGGTTTGGCGCGGGCTTGGAATATCATTATTGTTTGTGCCGTTTTTGTTTATGGTGCCGCTCCAGAGAGACTGGCATAATTGGGCGTTGCTTATTTTGCAAGGGATACTTATCGGAATATATGATTCGCACTTGTTCTTTGCCTCGGCCAAATACGGCGCCGGGGTTACATCAAGAATTATGGCCTTGAGCGTTTTGATAACAACTTTTATTTGGTGGGCATTAACCCCTAAATTGTTTATCAAATTGTTTGATAACGGCAGTGTGTTTATAACCTTGTTGTTGGCGCTGTTTGGGTTTTCGGTGTGCTATTGGTATATGATGAAAAGCAAAATTACCCGCAAAGCATTTTTTTATATGCTGCCTGCCGTTTTGGCCCTGGCCGGGATGAGTGCCGCCACCAAAGAAATTGCCATGATGGGGCAAGATGTGTGGGATAATATTTTGTATTATATGGTGGTGGCAACTTTTGTTTCGGGGGTGTATAATCTGATTTGGTTTAAGGCGACCTCAAAGTTTGATACAAAACAGGTGCTGAAAGCAATTTTTGCGCCGGAGATTATTCATACCGGAATTTATATCATTGGGTTTTCGGCCGCTCTAATCGCCTCTAAAACCATGGCAATGCGCCTATCTCCCAATCCGGGGTATGTGGTAACGCTTTTGCTGACATCGCCGTTTTTTGTATTTGTGCTGGGGGCTAAGAAAAAAAGCGAGAGTATGTTTTCCTTAAAAGCCGGTTTTGCCATGGTGTTTTTCCTCATTATGATCATGATTTTGGTGAACGGAAATTTCCAAGTGATTGATTAGGCGCCGCAAAGTCCGGATATAACATAATCTAAAATCAAAAATCCTTCTTTGGTGGCTCTTAGGGTATCGGCATTATCAACAATCAGGCCTTGCTTTTGGCAATCATTTTTAAAATCCTGACTAATAAAACTGTCAAAATCAAGTCCGCAAACAAGCTTGAAATTTGATTTGTTGATGCCCTCTGTCAGACGAAGCCCCATAATTATCAGCTCCGCGGCGCGTTCCTCATTGCTAAGCTCTTCAAAAGAGATGGGATCGGTAACGGCAAAAATTTTGTTATTGAGCCGAAGCCTGCCGTGGGCGCTTTGACCGATGCCGATATAGTCTTGTCCCAACCAATAGGCCTTGTTGTGTCGGGATTGATAGCCGGTTTTAGCATAGTTTGAAACCTCGTATTTATCATAGCCGTGGGATGATAAATAATCATCGCTAAATTGATAAAGTTGAACCGCTTTTTCTTCATCAAGTGCTTTAATTCCTTTTTTATAAAACACGGTATTTTCTTCAATGGTTAGCTGGTAAAGCGATAAATGTTTTAAGCCTAGCGAGGTTATTTTTTTTAGCTCTTTGTACCATTGCTCCGTGCTTTGACGGGGCAGGGCATAGATCAAATCAACCGAGTGATTGGTATAGTTTTGCAAAACATCGTCAATGGCACGCATGGCCTCATCGGCACTATGAGTGCGGCCCAGAAATTTTAGCTCCTCATCATCCAATGACTGAACCCCCAGCGATAGGCGGTTGATGCCGGCTTTGGCCAGGTCGGCAAACAGATGCGGGGTTTGGGTGTTGGGGTTGGCCTCCAAAGAAATTTCTACTTTTGATGAAAGCCCCCATAAGTGGTCAATGGTGTTTAATATCTTCTCTATATTTTGCGGGCTTATCAACGACGGTGTGCCGCCGCCAAAAAATACCGAAACAATATCGCGGTCTTTGGTCAGATTAGCATAAGTTTCAAGTTGTTTTATATAGCCATCAATTATTGCATCTTGGTCGATGTTCTTTTTGACTTTGGAAAAAAAGTCGCAATAGGGGCATTTGCTCTTGCAAAAAGGCCAGTGCACATAAATGCTCAAATTGCTTAAAATATTTTTTGCCATTATAAAATAAACTTGGATAAGTCGCTTTGGATGGTGTATTTGCTCAATTTGTCTTCTACCATTTGGGCGGTAATCGTGATTTCTTCTCCGCTTTTATCCGAGGCAGAAAAACTGATATCCTCTAACAAAATCTCCAATACGGTGTGCAATCTTCTGGCCCCGATATTTTCAACATTCTCATTAATGGCAACCGCAATGTCGGCAATTTTGTCGATGGCATCAGGCGCAAAATGAAGATGAAAATTCTCGGTTCCCAAAAGGGCTATATATTGCTCAATTAAATTAGCCTCGGGCTCGGTCAAAATGCGGATAAAGTCATTGTGCGTCAAAGCCTTTAGCTCAACGCGAATCGGCAGCCTTCCTTGCAATTCTGGCAACATATCCGATGGTTTGGCTAGGTGGAACGCGCCCGAGCAGATAAACAATATGTGGTCGGTTTTGACCATGCCGTATTTGGTGGAAACGGTTGTGCCTTCAATTAGAGGCAGCAAATCTCTTTGAACCCCCTCGCGCGAGATATCGTTGCGGCTGCTCTCTGATTTGCCGGTAATCTTGTCTATCTCATCAATAAAGACAATACCATCATTTTCAACTGCCTTAATCGCCTCGGCTGTGATGTTTTCGTTATCTAATAACTTGTCGCTTTCTTCATCAATAAGTGTATTAAAAGCGTCTTTAACCTTGAGTTTGCGGGTTTTGTATTTTTGCGGCGTACCGCCCAACAAATCGCCCAAGCTTATCATCCCCATAGAGGCACCGGGCATTCCGGGAATGTCAATGGTGGGCATTGAGGAATTGGAAGTGTCAAGAAGCGAAATTTCTACCTCGCGCTCGTCTAGTTGATGCTCACGCAACATCTGCAAAAATTTGGTTTTGGTTTCTTCACCAGATGAAGAGCCGACAAGAGCGTCAATAAGGCGCTTTTCGGCAGCAGCCTCAGCGGTGGCGGCCACACTTTTGCGCAATTTTTTGCGGGTTTGACCCAAAGATATCTCAACCAAATCTCTGATAATACTTTCGACATCGCGGCCAACATAGCCAATCTCGGTAAATTTGGTGGCCTCAACTTTGATAAAAGGTGCGTTGGCCAGTTTGGCCAGACGGCGCGAAATCTCGGTCTTGCCGACGCCGGTAGGACCAATCATCAAAATATTCTTGGGAACAATTTCTTCTTTTAAGCGGTCGGGCAACTGCATGCGCCGCCAACGGTTGCGCAGGGCAACAGCAACGGCTTTTTTGGCATCTTCTTGGCCAATAATATACTTGTCAAGCTCGGAGACAATTTCACGCGGACTAAAATTACTCATTTACTATACTCTCAATAATTACGTTGTGGTTGGTGTAAATATCAATATCGCCGGCAATCTTCATTGCCTTGTTGGCAATGTCTTCCAAAGACAGGCCTTTGATGTCATACAAGGCTTTGGCTGCGGCCATGGCATAGTTGCCTCCGGAGCCAATACCTATAATTCCATCATCAGGTTCCATCACCTCACCGGTGCCGGATATTACCAAAGAAGTATCCTTATCGGCAACAATCATAAACGCTTGTAGTTGGCGCAGATATTTATCCATACGCCAGTCTTTGGCCAATTCGACCGCGGCGCGCTTTAGTTGATAGGCATGCTTTTCAAGCTTGGCCTCTAAACGCTCAATCAAAGTAATGCCATCAGCGGCAGCGCCGGCAAAGCCAGCTATAATTTGGCCATTGCCAATACGGCGAACCTTGACCGAGTGGGATTTAAATACTACTGCTTCGCCCAAAGTTGCTTGGCCGTCGCCTGCCATAACAACTTGATTATCTTTGCGGATACACAAAATGGTAGTCATATCAAAAATATCTCCGTTTTATTAACTTCTATGAGTATTATGTAGGTAAAAAAGCACTTCTATGCAAGAGGAAAATATAAAAAAAGCGCTTTTGAGTGATTTTATCAAAAGCGCTTGTGAAATAGGGCTCGCCTATTTGCGGCTCATACCACTCATCGGCTTGGGCGATTTGTCAACAGGTGAGTTGTCTATCGCATCGGCAATGGGGGTAAAAATTTGAACCGCTTTAGGCTTGTTGACATAAGGCTTTTGACCGCAAATCTCCAAACCTAAACTCTTTAAGGCGGTTTCTATCGGGATAAACAAGTCTGGCGAGTTGTCTGATTTTTTGCTCTCGTGAGCGATACCGATAATGTTGCCCTTTTGGTCAACCAAAGCACCCCCCAAAGTTACGGTTTGAACAAAAGTATCAACTATGATCTCGGCGCCTTTGTCCTCAGACCAACGATAGCCGACAACACGTCCTTCGTTGTCAATGTAGTTTTCGCCTTCTTCTTCAAAGTTGAGCAGGCCTAAAGTCAGAAGAATGTCTTTGTTGACCTCAGGCAACTCTAATGACATAGGAAGAGGTTGGAATTCGGTCGGCTTGTCAAGCAACAACACCGCAACATTTTTGCTTGGGTTGACACGGAAAGCCGAAGCTTTGAATTTTTTGCCGTTAACCGTTTCGAGATCGTAAATATTGTTGTCTTTTTGTATGAGATCGGCCGAGGTTAGTACCATGTTGTTGGCAATTAACAAGCCTGCACCAGTTTTACCGGCAGAGTTCGTGACAGATAAAATTGAAGCACGAAGCCGATATAGATTTTGGGCATTTAAGTTCTCATAAGGAGGATTGTTCATGATACAAAACTCACTGTCAATATTGGCAAAAGAGGATTCACCTATCTCGTTTACTTTGATATCGGCATTGGAACCGTTGCCTGTAGAACCGCCTTCCTCAATGACGGAAGTAGTTTCAACTTCGTCAATCTCAAGCGGAATATCGACAAAGTAGTCATCACTAATGGTTATGTTTTCCACGCTCTTGACCATGGGCTCTCCGACGGCTACAAGTTCAACCGTTTGACAATCAGGAGTGATGCTGTAGCTGTTGTCATAGACGCCGCCGACGGTTTCGCAATTGCCTTCCTCACAAACAGGTTGGCAGTCATGGCATATCGGTTGGCAGGATTGCATTAAGCTGATGCCTTTGAGCTCTTCGGCGTATTGAGTGCTAAAGCAGCTTGGGCAATTTTTGGGATTGTTAACACGTGCCAACTGTGCGGCCAGATCTTCCGGGCGAATGCGCAACGAAAGGGTGGAGTTAAAGCAGCTTATCTCGGGTAATTTTACCAGAGCATCTTCAAAAGCACGCTCAACTAACAAATTTTCGCCATTGGGCTCGCCTTCTTGGATTTGGCCATAGCCGGTGGTGATGCCGCGGCAATAAACCTCGTCTTTGGCGACATTCATAACCCGCCAAACAACCGTCATCTCCGAGGTGCCGTTGCGAAGCTGACGCGAATTTGCCTCATTCCAATCAAATTCATCACAGATGTTCATGAAGTAGTCTGTAATCTCTGCCGTGAGTAGATATTCGGCCTGCGGAATCTTGTCCGAATCCGGATAATAAACATTGGAAGGGTCAACAACAACCGGATAATAATCATTCATCGTTTCATAAAAGACATCAAAAAAGTGCATGTCTTTTTGCATGGAGCGTCCTTGATTGAGAAAGGCGTTTTTGGTCTCTCTGCGGCAACCGAAAATGCGGAAACGATAGTCGCCAAGTTTGGTGTCATATTCGCTGTATTTGCTGTTTTTTTGGAGACGGAAGTCTACATTTTCCAATTTTATCGGCGCAAAAGAATCGCGGCTTTGATGCAACATCACATAGGCATTGTAATGCTCATCGTCAATAATCAGGCTTTCATAACGAATCTTTTGACGATCTTCAAGATAGGAGATTTTTCTCACCGGACGTTTCTTGGCCGGTTCACACATACAATCAAATAACCCTAATGTAGAATCGGCATCGGGATTGCACATGCAGGGAATTAATTCCTGGCTTTCTTTATCGCAGGCGCTTAAAGCCAATAAAGACGCCAGAACAGACAAACTTAAATTTTTACGCATTTTGGGACAAGCTCCTAATTTATAATCAAAAATAGCGGCTTTGACGATATGACAAGGCCTCAGCTATATGCAGTTTAAGGATTTTTGATTCATTTTGCAAGTCCGCAATCGTTCTTGCTAACCGTAAAGTGCGATGATAGGCTCTGGCTGATAGAGAATTTTTGTCGGCAAAGGCTATAAGAAGCGCTTTGGCGTCATTATCCAAGATACAAACTTTTTCCAATAAGTCCCCTTTGAGGCGAGAATTGATGTGGATATCTTTGACGCCTAAAGCTTTGAGCCGTGATAATTGGATTTGGCGGGCAGCAATAACCCTTGTTCTTATGGTTGACGAGGTTTCACCGCCTTTGGCTTGCGCCAGATCCCAGGGACTGACGGGTGCGACCTCAATCTTGATGTCAATACGATCAAGCAAAGGACCGGATATTTTGGACATGTATTCTTGAGCACAAACAGGTGCTTTGGAACATTCTTTGTCCTTAAAACCTAAATAGCCGCAACGACAGGGATTCATGGCCGCAATAAGCTGAAATTCTGCCGGATAGCTGGTGTGGGCATTAACGCGCGAAATTTGAACCATGCCGTTTTCTAGCGGTTGGCGTAGCGCCTCTAGTGTGGGACGATTGAACTCAGGTAGCTCGTCTAAAAACAAAACTCCGTTATGAGCCAAAGATATTTCGCCGGGTGTACCTTTGCGGCCGCCGCCAACCAAAGCCGGTGTGGAGGCATTGTGATGCGGAGCGCGAAAAGGAGGTGTAAAATTAAGACCAGAGGAATTAAATTCTCCAGCAATCGATTGTACCATAGCTGTCGATAATGCTTCTTCAACGCTTAAGGGTGGCAATATGCTCGGCAGACGTGCCGCCAACATCGATTTGCCCGAACCGGGAGGCCCTATCATCAGCATATTGTGACCGCCTGAGGCTGCAATCTCTAAAGCCCGTTTGGCGGTTTCTTGGCCTTTGATGTCAGACATGTCCAAAGGTGAGGATGGTTGCAAAAGTGTTTGTTTGGGCGGTGGAGGAAGAATGTTGGTCCCTTTAAGATGGTTGATGAGCGAACTTAAATCGGGAGCGGATATAATATCTTTTAACTCGGTCCACGAGGCCTCGCCACCGTTTGCCGCCGGACAAATCAAACCCAGTTTCTCTTTTGAGGCCTTAAAGGCAACCGGTAAGACACCATTGACAGAAAGAATCGACCCATCAAGCCCCAATTCGCCCATAACCAGATAGGAAGATAATTTTTCGGCCGGAACTATCCCCATTACTCCCAAAATTGCCAATGCTATCGGCAAGTCAAAATGAGATCCTTCTTTGAGTAAATCTGCCGGTGCAAGGTTGATAACTATGCGTTTGGGAGGCAGCGGAATACCCAATGACTGCAATGCCGCACGTACGCGTTCTTTGCTTTCGGCAATTGCTTTGTCGGGAAGGCCGACAATAATGAAATTGGGAAGACCTGAGGATATTTGTGCCTGCAGATCAACTCTTAAAATCTCAAGTCCGTTGAATGTTAAAGTGTTGATATGCGCAAGCATATAAAAAGTCCTTTACCAACGAGGGGTGAGTTCGCCGTTGCGCCAACGACGGGTAGGGTAATTATCAACGGTTAAAAAATCATAGCTTGCCATTTTGTAGGGAATGTCGCGCATGCGGGTGTAGCCTTTGGCTTCAAAATAAGAGGCGCAATCTTCCGCAGAGTATTTGGAGTTGGCATAACAATATACAACCTCGCGGTTGTCAAGATTTTGCAGGCCGATGCGCTCTTGCGGCGAGGCTGCATGTACAACAGCAGCCAATATCAGGTAAAAAAACGTGATAATAGCACAAATACTAAGTGTGCGAGTAAAAAACATGACAAATACCCCTTTGTTGATTTTGTGCCTATAATAACAGAAAAAGATTAATGCTTCTTTAAAATGTATTTATATGCACAAAAAAACTTGCAAATTAGAGATTTTGTGTTATAAGAGCTCTCGTCCTTGCTGCGGCGGATGTTGCTTGCAGCTATACAAAAGGGGATTTTTGAGCCTGTTTGGGGTTTGAAAGTCTGTTGTTGAGAATCCATAAGGAGATTAATTAATGAATAAATATGAAAGCGTGTTGATTGCACGTCAAGATTTGGGTGCTTCGCAGGTTAATGCTTTGGTCGATGACTTGAAGAAAGTTGTTGCGGCTCAGGGCGGCGAGGTTGTCCGTGTTGATAACTGGGGTTTGAAAAACCTGGCTTATCGCATTAAGAAAAATCGTAAAGGCTATTATGTCCTTTTGAATGTTGCGGCTCCGGCTCAGGCTGTGGCCGAATATGAGAGGGTTATGCGTGTTAACGAAGATATCATCCGTTATATGACGGTTAAGGTTGATGAGTTTTCTGAAGCTTCTGTCAACAACGATGATGTTGAAGCAGCTGTTCAGGAATAGGAGGACATAAAATGGCTAAACAAGTATTCTTAAGAAAGAAAAAAAGCTGCCCGTTTTCTGGTGAAGACGGACTTAGAATCGACTATAAGGATGTAAAGCTTTTGTCTCGTTATATTTCGGAAAAAGGCAAAATCATCCCCAGTCGTATTACATCTGTTTCGGCTAAAAAACAGAGAGAATTGGCTCGTGCTATTAAAAGAGCTCGTTATCTCGGTTTGTTGCCTTATGTTGCAATGTAGTTTGAGGGAGAAAGAAAATGGAAGTTATCTTGCTTGAACACATTGAAAGATTGGGCAAAATGGGCGAAAAAGTTAATGTTAAAAACGGATACGCCCGTAACTATTTATTGCCTCAAGGTAAGGCTTTGCGCGCAACAGAAGCTAATTTGGCTGTTTATGAAAAACAAAAGGCTGAGTTGGAAGCTCATAACCAAAAATTATTGGAGAATGCTTCTAAAATGGCAGAGTCTCTTAAAGGTTTTTCGGCGGTGTTGATTCGTCAAGCTGCTGAGACCGGTCAATTATATGGTTCGGTTACCATTAGAGATATTGCTGCTGCAGTTAAAGATGCCGGTTTTGCAATTGAGCGTCGTCAAGTATTTTTGGATAAGACAATCAAAGATTTGGGTGTTTATCAGGTTAAATTGAATTTGCATCCTGAGGTTTCGCAAACCATTTTGATTAATGTCGCCAGAACCGATGACGAGGCCAAAAAGCAAGCTAAAGCTTTTGAAAACGCTTAAAAGCTACGAAAATAAAAAAGCTCTCCGGTTTGGGAGAGCTTTTTTTGTTAATCACGATAAAGAGAACTTTTTTTGTATTTGCTGATGGCAAATCGTACCAAAACGCCAATAATCGCTGCCATCGGTACGGCTATCATCAGACCTAAAAATCCTAGCAGAACACCGCCTGCCAACAAGGCAAACATTACCCAAACCGGATGAAGCCCAACCGAGTCGCCAACCAGCTTTGGGGTGAGAAAATTGCCTTCTAAAAATTGCCCGACAAAGAAAACCCCCGCAACCTGAGCAATCGGAATCCATCCTTCAAACTGGGCAAAAGCAATACCCATTGCGGTTACAAAACCCACAATCGAGCCAACATAAGGAATAAATGATATGACACCGGCAATGAAACCAACCAACATGCCTAGGTCCAATCCAACAAAAGTAAGGCCGACGGCATAAAATGTTCCCAATAAAATACATACCGAAAGCTGGCCGCGAATAAATGAGGATATTATCTTATCAATCGCTTTGGCCTGGGTCTCAATTTCTTTTTTATAAAGTTTGGGCAGAAGACTGTCGACTTTCTTTACAAAACTGTCCCAATCGCGCAGCATGTAAAATGCTACAACCGGGGTAATCAACAGCAATGATAAGATGTTGAACAAAGCATAGCCGCTGGTGATGAGTTTGCGCAAAACTCCGCCCAATAATTTTAGTCCGTTGGACATGTTGCCTTCTAAATATTCACGGATTTTTTCGCGACTGAAACCGGGAAGGTGATCTTGTAAACTTAAGATGGCAGGTTCTATCTTCTTGCTCAGTGAGGCCATATATCCCGGAACCGCCGTGATAAACTGCGATAGTTGATCATCTATCATGCCAACAAGAGCTATGATTGCCGGAATTAAAATAACCGCAACCAAAAACAAAACCAAAAAAGTTGCCGCCGTGCGCCCAATCTTTAGGCGCTCGAATTTTGTGGCTAGAGGATCAAGAAGATAGCCGATGATTATGCCTGCAACAAAAGGTAGTAATACCGAGCGCAGAATATATACCGCAAGGATAAAAAAGCCAAAAATAATCAGCCAAAAAATCCAGTTTCTGTTTTCGGTCTTGTTGGTGGTGGTCATGGTTTAGCCTCCGATGTTTTGTAAAATCATATAATTGCCGCCGTCTGTCAGACGATAGCCCTTGGATAAAAGTTGACGCTGCAAAGATGCCAAATCACCAAAATATTTGATCTTGAACTGAGCCTTGCCTTGCGCCATGGCTTGAACCTCAAGAGAGGATACCGAGGGAAAGCTTTTTATCTTTTGCTCGGCCTCTATCCATTGCCCAAGCGAGGTAAACGGGTATAAAATCGTAAGCTCCGATGTTGAGGATGACTGAACCTGAGTGTCTGTTAAAACTAACTGCTCTATCTCTTGTCTGGTTTGCAAAACAGCCTTGTTGAACAATTCTGCTCCGGATGATTTGGCTCCGGAAACCTTTGTGCTTAGATGCTTACCGGAAAGTGAAGTTATTTCAATTTTAAGCCCTTCAACTCCATCATAAGCGGCATCAAGCACATATACATCGCTAGCTGATGACATCCTCATGACTTTGGTTAGTGCTTCGGCATCAATAGATGAAGCTTTGATAGCATCTAGAGCAGCCATATTTCCAGATGAACTTTGAATCGGAAATATTTTTATGGCTGACGTATTGTTTGAGCTGTCCCAGGCTTGTTTCCACGGGTTGTCAACTTCCCATAGTAAAGGTGTGTCATCGCTGAATTCGCGAAACAGAGGAATAACCATAATCGAAATATCGCTTCGGGAAATTAGTGGTATTTCACGCTCCGTCATGTATTGTTTGAGCAAATCCTCGTTTACTATGATGCGCAAGTCGGCCATGTAGCGAATATCAGAGTTTTTTTCATTCAAAATAGAGGTCTCTTTGATGAAATTAATTAGCTGAGCATCGCTCATTGAGGCAATGCGATTGGCGCCCTCTTGGGTGGAAATGCGCCTAGCAACTGCCGTAATGGCTGCTTTTGTGGCGTTGGAAAGAGCTTTTTCGCGGGCAATTGAGGCGTTTTCATCCGTAACGTCAACTTTGATCTCGACAACAAAACGCTCGTCTGCGGCAAAGGTGGCAGTACTCAAAAATAGTGTCAGGATAAAAATAACAATAAATCTAAACAAAATAAAACTCCGGCTTAGAATATATCAATTTGGCTGAAAAAATAGCTTATTTCGCGAGCAGCACTTTCGGGCGAATCCGAACCATGAACCGAGTTCTTGTCAATTGACAAAGCAAAGGTTTTGCGTATCGTGCCTTCTTCGGCAACCGCAGGGTTGGTGGCCCCCATAATCTTGCGATAGCGCGAAATCGCGTCGTCTCCCTCCAGAACCTGGACAATAATCGGAGCAGAGCTCATGAAAGCTACCAGGTTGTCAAAAAAAGATTTGCCTTTGTGCTCGGCATAAAAACCTTCGGCCTGAGCCGGTGAAAGCTTTGTCATCTTTTGGGCGATGATCTTGAGACCAGCCTCTTCAATCATGGCGTTTATTTTGCCGGTGAGGTTGCGGGTGGTGGCGTCAGGTTTGATTATTGAAAGAGTTCTTTCCATCTTTTTTCTCCTAAAAAAACCAAAATTTATAAGCAAGATATAATACTTTATCCAAATAATCAAAAGATATTTTGACTTTTATGTAAGAAAGTTGTTTATTATACCCAAATTAATTTTTTTGGAGAGGCTGGTCGTTATGAATTTTATTGATGATGTCATTGCTAAGGCAAAATCAGCTAACAAAACCATCGTCTTGCCCGAAGGCGAAGATGAGCGCGTGTTGGAGGCTGCCAGAATTTTGACGGATGAAAAAATCGTTAGAGTAGTTTTGCTCGGAAATGAAAGCAAGATTAAGGCAAAAGGAAAAAATTTGGACGGTATCGAAATTATTGATCCTTATGTGTCTGATAAGTTGAACCAATATGCCGATATGCTGTATGAATTGCGCAAAGAAAAAGGTGTAAGCAAAGAAGATGCTCTTAAATTGGCCAAAGATGCCAATTATTTTGCCACGCTTATGATTAAAAACGGTGATGCCGACGGAATGGTCTCAGGGGCAGTACATTCTACCGCGGATACGGTGCGTCCGGCGTTGCAAATCGTTAAATCGGCGCGCAAAGATATGAATGTTTCTTCGTTCTTCTTTATGTCTAAGGGAGATGAAATATTTGTTTTTGCCGATTGCGCGATTGCTCTTAATCCTACCGATCAGGAGCTGGCAAATATTGCAATTCAAGCAGGGCAGACCGCGGTTCAATTCGGAATAAAGCCCGATATTGCCATGTTGTCATATTCTTCTTATGGTTCGGGAAAAGGCGAATCCGTTGAGAAAGTTCAACGCGCTGTTAAAATTGCCAAGGAGATGGCTGCTTCTGAAGAGTTTAGGCATCTTAATATAAATTTGGACGGCGAGTTGCAGGCTGATGCCGCATTGGTTGATAAGGTGGCCGCTTTTAAAGCTCCGGGAAGCTCGGTGGCCGGTCATGCCAAAGTGTTTATATTCCCGGATTTGAACGCCGGAAATATTTCTTATAAGTTGTTGCAGCGTCTGGGCGGATATGAGGCATATGGTCCGGTTTTGCAAGGTTTGAAAGCTCCGATTAACGATTTGTCACGCGGGTGCTCGGCTAGAGATATTGTTTGTACGGTTGCTTTGACCGCTGTGCAGGCTATGTAGTTTTTTTTGATTAGAGGAATCAGAATTATGCAGAAAATTTTGGTATTGAACTCAGGATCTTCTTCTTTGAAATATCAGCTGTTTGATGTTGAAGGAGAAGTTTATAAAGTTGTTGCTAAAGGGTTGGCGGAGCGTATCGGAATTGACGGGGCTAAAGTTAATATTAAATATGCCGACGGAACTAAAAAAGAAGTGGTTACCCCGTTGCCCACACATAAAGAAGCTTTGCAGGAAGTGTTTAAGTTGTTGCTGGGCGGCGCTATTAATAATTTGAGCGAGATATCTGCCGTGGGACACCGTGTCGTTCATGGCGGTGAAATTTTTAAACAATCTGTTTTGCTTAATGAAACATCAATTAATGCAATTGAGGATTTGTCGGTATTGGCTCCGTTGCATAATCCGGCCGGCGTACTCGGGATAAGAGCAGTGCAGGAGTTGTTGCCTAATGTGGCTCAGGTTGGGGTGTTTGATACTGCTTTTCACCAAACTATGCCTAAGGAAGCTTTTTTGTATGGTTTGCCTTTGGAGCAATATACCAAGCATCAAATCCGTCGCTATGGTATGCACGGAACTTCGCATCGCTATATCGCCGAAGAAGCTGCCAAAATTTTGGGTAAAGATAAAAATGTTATATCTTGCCATTTGGGTAATGGGGCTTCAATCTCGGCAATTAAAGACGGAAAATGCATTGATACATCAATGGGATTTACGCCGTTGTCCGGTATTATAATGGGAACACGCTCGGGGGATATCGATCCTTATATTCCGCTACATATTATGAAAGAACAAGGTTTGAACGCTGATGAAGTTAATAAGCTTTTGAATAAGCAAAGTGGTATGCTTGGGTTGACCGGATTTTCGGATATGCGTGATGTCGAGGCGGCATACCTTAAGGGTGATAAAAATGCCGTTGTCGGGATGCAGGCTTATGTGTATAATATTGTGAAATTTATTGGTAGTTATATTGCTGCTTTGGGTGGTGTTGATGCCATCGTATTTACCGCCGGAATTGGTGAAAATTCGCCGATTGTGAGAAAGTTGGTTTTGGAAAGACTCAGCTATCTTGGTATTAAGATTGATGAAGAGGCCAATAATCGCCGCGGTAATGTGGAGGAAATATCTACCAAAGATTCTAAAGTTAGAGCATTTGTTATTCCAACAGATGAAGAAATGATGATTGCTAAGGATACGGTTGCTTTGACCGCATAGAAATTTGGTGATTTATTTATAAAAAAAGCTCTGTTGTTACAGAGCTTTTTTTGTGTCCTATGGTGTTGGTACCGGAAGCCTTACAGGTTCTGCAGGATTGTTTTGGGCCGCAGGAGCATTTGGTCCTTTGGGAATAACCGGTTCTGCTGCCGGGGCGTTGGGTCCTTTGGGGATAACCGGTCCTGCTGCCGGGGCGTTGGGTCCTTTGGGAATAACCGGTCCTGTTGCCGGGGCGTTGGGTCCTTTGGGAATAATCGGTCCTGCTGCCGGGGCGTTGGGTCCTTTGGGAATAATCGGTCCTGCTGCCGGAGCAGGAGAATCGGACAAGGTAGTAAGATTGTTGAAAATACTATGGTTTACTTTGTCGCCGATTTTGATGCCATAGCGTTTGACCTGGCCGGCGTTTAACTCAATTACTGCTCTGACGGGATCTCTTGAAAGTATGATATCTTCAGACATGGGAGTGGCGTTTTCTTTGATTAGACTAATGGTTGCATCAGGGGCAATGAAAAGCATATCAAGCGATATTTTGGTGTTCTTCATCCACATGCCGGTGGGGCGAACCGGATAGATATCAAATATCATACCATTGTTTAAGGGCATTTGTGTGCGATGCATGAGCCCGGTTTGTAGTTCTTTGGGTGTTTGAGCAACTTCAACATTAAAGCGTATTTCACCATTTGATGTGGTGACTATAAGGGGAGTAGTAGGTTTTTGCTCCAATTCCTCGGAACAGGCAAATAAAAATATTGAGGCAAACAAGATTGACAGTATTTTGGGCATTAGTTAATTCTCCTTATTTTTTGTTTTTAGAACTTAATTTGCGGGGGTGCCAGGCAGATACCCTGACCGGGCCGTTTTGCGAAAGCATAATTTGTGATTTGGATGAATTTTCTAAAGTAGAATTGCTGTTTTTTATTGAGCCGGCAAAAGAATCGGTCATGCGGGTGATGTCAACAATAACATCCCTTTCCGGTCGATAATAATGCTTCCAACATTCAAGTGAAATAATAAAATTATTTAGTGAACCTTCTTCTTCGTGACCGTATTTTTGCCAGATGAGTTCCATAAAATCGTTGGTGGCAGAATCAAAACGAGGTGAAGACATTAAAGGTAAGCCAAATTCCATAATGGTGCGGATGTTGGGCTCATAGAAACCGGAGCGTCCGCAAACAAAAAAGGATGGCATTAAGCAATGACCGGATTTCAAGGCATAGTGGATTTGCGCTAAAAACAACAAGTGTTGTATCTTGGTTTCTGGTAAAGATAGACCTTCCGTTTCGGCACGTTTGCAGAGCCAGTTGGTAATATCAAGAGCTGAGGTTATTTGTCTTGCGGTCATTAATAATCCTTTCGGATGGCTAAAACTTGTAAAATATTATAGTGGTTATCTTACAAATTACAAATGATATTTAAGAGATAATCACTTTTTCGTGTGATTTTTGCTAAAAAGTTGGTTTTTGCTCTTGTGAAAAAAGAATAATTGTTTTATCTTGCCAAGAGTGTGTTGTTTTTTTGAGTGGGGTTAAGTGAAATGCTGTTGCAAAGAGGTATTAGTAGTTTGGTAGGTTTGTTTGCTGCTGTTTTGATGTTGGGCGCATGTTCAAGTACTATCTTTCCGGATTTTGAAGATGATAATAACGAAGTTATCATTCATGAAGGCGGAAAAGTTGAGATTCGTAAAGTCGATGAAAACGGAGTGTTGATAGCAGACAAGGAAAATGCTGCATACGATGATGAAAATGAAGAAGTCGTCGATGAAAAATCTGCGCTCAAAGTTGATAATGAGAATAAAAAATCTGTGGTTGAAAAAGTTGAACCTGCAAAAACAGTTGAAGTAAAAAAAGAAAAAATTGAGCCGGTGAAAGATAATGTAAAAGTTGTTGATGCCAAGGCAAATAAAAAGGTTGTTGAAAATAAAAATGAACCTAAGATTCCTACTATGCACTATTTGGCGGCAACAATTTATTTTGAAAACGGTGGAGCGGTCGTGGATAGTTCTTATGTTAAAACTTTGCGTAAAATAGCTAAATTGGTTAAAGAAAATGATGCCGTTGTAACCGTATACGGTTTTGCTTCTTCAAGGACAAATGATACTGATCCGGTTAGTCATAAGTTGGCAAACTTTAATGTCTCGGCTGAAAGAGCGGATAATACCGCCAAAGCTTTGCGCAGAGCGGGAGTGCCAGCTAATAAAATAACCGTGCAGGCATTGTCTGATTCTATGCCGATGTATTTGGAGGTTATGCCGGAGGGCGAACGCTTGAACCGCAGAGCCGAAATTTATTTGACCTATTAGTCGTTTTATGGATGAGGGGGCAAGAAATAATCTTTCTTTAGGAGGCAATTTGTGGCAGCTTGCCTCGGTTGATGAACGTGCTGTCGAGATGATGGTGCAACGCTATGCTTTGCCTTATATCGTAGCTAAAATTATGGTGCTGCGCGGAATAGGGGAAAATGAGGTCGAAAGTTTTTTAAATCCCAAAATAAATGCTTTGATGCCGGAGCCTTTTGTACTCAAAGATATGCAAAAAGCGGCGGAAAGAATCAGTAATGCCATTGTGGAAAAACAAAGAATCGCGGTTATCGGGGATTATGATGTGGACGGAGCTACTTCAACCTCGGTGTTGAAGTTGTTTTTGAAATCTGTCGGTATAGAGCCGGATATTCATATTCCGGACCGTGATGAAGGATACGGCCCGAGTAAAAAAGCTGTTGATGATTTTAAGGCCAAGGGAACTCAACTATTGCTTACGCTTGACTGTGGTACAACCGCATTTGAACCGCTTGAATATGCAGCGTCCTTGGGGATGGATGTTATTGTAATTGATCATCATGAGGCAGAGGTAAAACTGCCAAAAGTTTATGCGGTGGTTAATCCTAAGCGGTTGGATGAAGAAAACGACTATCCCTATCTTAAATATATGGCGGCCGTCGGGGTGGTGTTTATGACGGTGGTGGCGGTTAATCGGTGTTTGCGACAAAGAGGATTTTATACTGCTGACAGGTCAGAACCTGATTTGAAAAAATGGCTTGATTTGGTGGCGCTCGGTACGGTGTGTGATGTGGTGCCGCTCAAAGGGCTCAATCGGGCGTATGTGGCTCAGGGGCTTAAGGTGATGGCATCACGTTCAAATAAAGGACTAAAGGTTTTGATGGACAAAGCTAATTTGTCTGATGTGCCAAATGCCTTTCATTTGGGATATGTGTTGGGACCTAGAATTAATGCTTGCGGCAGAGTTGGCGATGCCAATTTGGGCAGGGAGCTTTTGTGTTGCGACAATGATTATCAGGCAGAGCTGTTGGCCGATAAGCTTAATGAATTTAATGTGGAGCGCAAAGATATCGAAAACTATGTTTTGTTGGAAGCAATGAAACAAGTCGAGGGGGTGGCTCAACAATATCCGATTGCTTTTGTTTATGGGCATGACTGGCATCAAGGTGTTATTGGTATTGTGGCCGGAAAATTGAAAGAACGTTATAATGTGCCGGCGTTTGTAATGTCGGTTGAGGCTGACGAAGTTAAAGGTTCGGCGCGCTCAATACCTCAGGTTGATTTGGGGGCGCTTATTATTGCGGCTAAAGAGAAAGGAATTATTACCAAAGGCGGTGGACATGTTATGGCGGCAGGTTTTTCGCTGGAAGAAAATAAAATTGAAGAGTTTAGAAAATTTGTCGGCGAATATGTCATAAGCAAAATAGGTGATGAAGCAATTACGCCGGTGGTGGAAGTTGACGGCATTGTGGATGTGGGCGGTGCAAATGTCGAGTTGGCCGATTATATGGAAAAATTGGAGCCTTTTGGGGCCGGTAATGCTGAGCCTAGATTGCTGCTAAAGGCGGTTAGAATTGTTCGCCCGTCGCTTATCGGCGTGGGGCATGTCAGATGTGTGTTGACCTCGGATAACGGCAGCTATATTAAAGCAATTGCTTTTAGAGTGGGGGATAATGACATCGGCAATGCAATGCTTAATTCTAAAGGTGAAAAATTTGATGTGCTCGGAGTGTTGCGGCATGATAAATGGAATGGGCGCAATGAAGTGCAATTTATTATTGAGGATTTGAGAAGGGCATAAAATGGTAAACAAGCAAGCAATTATTGAACGGGCAAAAAGAATTGACAATATTAGAAAACAACGCCTGGAAAAAGAGCGGGAAGTATTTATGAAATTGGGCGCCAAACTGAGAGCCTATCTTTTTACCGGTATTTTGGTTACGGCTCCGGTGGCGATTACTTTTTATTTGGCATATAAATTTATTTTGTGGGTTGATGAGTTGGTCAATCGATTATTGCCGCCGCAATACCAATTGGATAATTATTTTTCGATGAGCGTGCCGGGTATCGGGCTGATTGTTTTGATTATATTTTTGATGTTGGTGGGAATGTTTGCCGCCGGATTTTTGGGACGTTTTTTTATAAGATTGGGTGAGTGGTTTGTGGCGAAAATGCCGTTAGTATCTTCGGTGTATTCGCTATTAAAACAAATATTTGAAACCGTTTTTTCAAGTAAAACTCAAGCATTTAAAAAAGTGGTTATGCTGGAATATCCGCGCAAGGGAATATGGATTTTGGGCTTGGTTAGTGCGGATTTGAAAGGCGAGGTTGAGGCTAAACTGCCGGAGCCGATGATTAATGTTTTTATTCCGACAACGCCTAATCCGACATCGGGGTTTTTGATTTTTGTACCCAAAAAAGATGTAATTGAGATGGATATGCCGGTTGAGGAAGCGATTAAGTTTATCGTATCCGGCGGGTTGGTTGAGCCAAAGAAAGTCCGGACGGGCAACAATTAGGATAAAATAGTCATCGCCAGTGTTTTACAAATGTCGCAGCCGGGGCATAAAATTGTTGCATTGAAAGCCGAAATGTGGTATATATTGTAATGTAACAGAAATTAAATATATATAATATGAGATATAATATGAGAAGTTTTTTTCAATCAGACTATGCTTTCTTATGGAAGGCATTATTCTGGTTTGTAATCAGTCTGGCGGCATTTCTGCCGACCGTCGGATTATTAGATGAGACATCGGCAGTAATTATTCTTCCGGCCGTAACCATGCTGTTTTGCGGTTGGAAATTTATTGTACTTTTGCTATCGGCTATATTAGCTATTGAAATAGCAATAGGCAGAAGATATGAGGCGGACTGAAAAGTCTGCCTTTTTTTGCAGATGAATATTTTGCTTGCGGTTATGAGTTAAATGTAATATTTTGCTCCTATCAGGAAAGTATTATTAATTTGATATGTATATGAAAGAGAGAGAAAAAACACCAAAAGCGACAATTGTCTTGGTTACGAGAGAGTTATGCAGATCGTTTGACGATGTTGTGTATGCAGGAAATTATCTTTGGATTGCTTCCAGAAGTAATGAGCACTATTTGGCAGGTTTTGTCAACAGGCTGCAGCAGGTGTATGATTTGCCGGTGCAGTTGCTGACAGGAAATGACGACAAGTTGTTTTATGTCGGTAACAG
>CALXUO010000027.1 GCA_944391695.1 uncultured Alphaproteobacteria bacterium | reverse complement strand
ACTCTGGTCGAAAGACTTGGGTTTACACGCGAAGGTCTGCTCCGTTCATTTAGAGAAGACGGAGCAGATTGTTATATTTATGGCATGTTAAACAACGAAAACAAATGGAAAGGAAACAACAATGAGTAAAGCAATCGGAAACATCTTTGGGGCAGGGGGAGAAGCCTCCACTTCAATGTACGGATCAGAAAACGAAATTTTGAAATATCTCAATAATTATGATACCACCAACTATGACAATACGCTAAAAAATTTGGTGTCCTATGCGGCCAACGCCTCCAACCAGCTAAGCAACATGGGAGATTATAATTTTAGTGTCGATGGATCGGATGCTGCGCGCCAAAGAGCCGAGCAGGCGACCTATCAGTCATATTTGGACAAACTTCACCCCCAATTTGCCAACCAAACCTCGGATTTGCAAGCCTCGCTTGCCAACAAAGGCATTTCAATCGGCTCCGAGGCCTATTCCCGCGCCATGAGCGATTTGCAAGACAGTCAAAACGCAGCGCTCAATCAGGCGGCTTATCAGGCAACCCTGGCCGGGCAAGATGCTTTCTCAAACAGTCTTGCTGATGAGCTGAGATCGGCAGGCTTTAGCAATGCGGCGCAAACAAGCTACATTAATCAGTTGTTGCAGGCTTTGCAAAATTCATATTCCGGCTACGATATTGCCATGGATAAATTCAATGTTCAGTATGGTGCCGATGATCGTATTGCCAACAACCGCGCCGCCAACGCTCAAAGCGCCATAAACTTTGGCAATGATTTGATTAAATCAGGCATATCAGGCTACCAAAATGCGTCCTCAAAAGCTGCTGGTGCCGGCGCTGTAGCCGCAGCTGCCTCAGATATCAGGCTCAAAGAAAACATCACCGCTGTTGGCAAATTAGACAATGGTTTGACAGTATATTTGTTCAACTTCAAAGGAAGCAACACCCCGCAAATCGGACTCATTGCTCAAGAGGTAATAGAGCAAAAACCAGAGGCAGTAGTCGAAGATTCCGACGGCTATTTGTTGGTAAGATACGACATAGCCTGCCAATAAATCAAAAACTAGCGAAGAACCGTCTTTTAGGCGGTTCTTTTTTTATATTCACAAAGAAAGGAGAAAAATAAATGCCATTTGACAGTGAAGGAATGTTTTCCCGCCTTCATAATTGGGAAGACGATCGGATTAACGATATCGATATCGTAACCGACCACATGGACGAAGAAGACGACAATTTTGCCGAAGGCCTAAGCCAATGTTTTTTAAAAAACGGCAATTCGCAAATGGAAGGCAATTTTAATGCCGGCAATTTCAAGCTGATGAATGTTGCCGACGGCGCCTTGCCAAGTGATGCGGTAAATCGCTCGCAATTGGACGAAATTACCGAAGAAAACTCATCTCTTCTAAAAGAGGTGATGAATACTTTGGTTAAGGTTGGTGATATCAAAGCCTCAACTATTTCCGAAAATCATGACAAATGGTTGTTGTGTAATGGACAAGCGGTTTCGCGGAGTGATTATGCCGATTTGTTTGCGCTTATAGGCATCAATTTTGGCGAAGGCAATGGTGTAACCACATTTAATGTGCCGGATTATCGCGGCAAATTTTTGAGAGGCTTAGGCGGAGATTCTAAAGATGATATTTATACCACCCAAGAAGAAGGCCTGCCCAATATTACCGGTAATATAAATATTTTGTTGCAACGCCATGGCACACGTTCTGCCGACGGAGCCTTTGAAATGACCACCACCTCAAGCAATGGTGGTGATTATACATCGGTTGGTCCACAAGCCAAATTTAATCTTGATGCTTCGCGTTCATCAGAGATTTATGGAGCCTCGGAGCATGTAACCCCCATCAACCAAGCAGTTAATTTCTTTATCAAAGCTAAAAAGGAGGAATAAAAAATGGTCGGAAGAATTTTACCCCAAATGATAGAGGTCAAACAAGGTGACAGTTTTACCATTCCATTGCAGTTTAAGGGGCGTGATGGCTTTATTGATATCACCTGCTCCGAGCTAAAGATGGAAGTAAGAAATAGCATTGATAACAAAGTTTTGCTAAGCAAAAAAGGCGTTATTGACGATGCTATCAAAGGCAAAGCGCATTTAAGCATAATTCCTGCTGATACCAAAAATTTATCTAGTGAAGGCAAATATATAACCGATATTCAAATAACCTTTGCCAACGGCGAGGTGCATACCATATATCCCGGTGATGTTTCCAAGGTCGCAGCTTTTGTGGTTAGCCAAAATGTAACGGAGTAAATAAGATGGAAAATACAATAATATTAAATTCTGGGCAAAAGATAGAAGTCTTGTTTCAAGATGAGGTAAGTCTTGATATAGATTGTTCTTTGCGTTATATTGAATCCGGAAAAAAAGAACTTGATTCCTATACCAATAACAATATCAAACCAAGTTTAGATCAGGTAGTGATTCAAGCTCAAGCCGATATGGAAGCACAAATATCCCAAGGTATTGAAGATGCAGCTCAGGCAGCTGAAACAAGTGCCACGGAGGCAATCAATTATTCAATTGCTGAAGCAAAACAAGATATTGACAGCTATGTATCAATCAACATAACCCCTGATTTAGAGGAAGCCTTGACGCAAGCACAGCAGTATTCGCAGTCAGCCTCTTCCGCCTCATCTTCTTGTGCGCAATCAGCTGTGCAAGCATCAAATTCGGCAACATCCGCCGCTCAATCGGCACAAGAAGCTTCTTCAACAGTCAGTACTTTTGATGCTCATGTTACGGAAAAACAAACGGCTTTTGATACTCATGTTGCGGAAAAGCAATCAGCTTTTGATACAAATGCCACCAGCAAAACAAATACTTTCAACACCAATGCCACAAGTAAGACCAGTACATTTAACGATAACTATACCAGCAAATTAAATTCATTTAATTCCAATGCAAGTACAAAACAGGCTTTAGTTGATGCAAGTGCAGCATCGGCGGCGGCAAGTGCTAATGAAGCGGCGGCAAGTGCCGAAGAAGCATCTCAATATGCAATTAGCGCTTCATTCGGCAATATCGGTGATATTAAATATACCACTCGTATAGATATCCCCAACGGCGGTGCTTGGTGCGACGGTGCAGAATATACCAAAACGGCTTTTCCAGATATTTATCAAATGCTTGTTGACGGTAAAATAAGCTCAACAGACTACACGGCTTTTGAAAATAGTGTATTGTCTAATGGCTCTTGTGGTTTATTTGCGCTTGATATGGCAACAACCAGTTTCAGGGTACCTTTGTTAAAAGATGTCTATATTAAGGCTGGAGATACCCCGCTGGCGTTTGGAGCAGAAAGCTTGCCGAATATTACTGGCGATATACAACAAGTTGGTGAGCCTGATTCAAGTTCATCAGCTTCTGGGTGTTTTCAAAAGACAAGAGGGGACTCAAAATCTACCGTAACTACTAATTATGCTAGTAGACCAACATCACGTTATTCATTTGATGCTTCCAGAAGTTCATCAACATACCAAGACGGTGCAAAAGTAAATCCTGACCACGTTGTATATCGTGCCTATGTTGTTCTTTATGCCTCCGCTGCAGAAGCAAGTGAAGCACAAGCTCAAGAGTTTATGACAGCTTTGGGAAGCAAGGCTAATGTTGATTTAAACAATGTTTCAAGCAATATTGATTATGTTGTTGAAAGCTATCAAAACGGCACAGAATGGTATAGAATATATAAAAGCGGTTGGGTTGAACAGGGTGGATTAAACAGCAATAATACAACGACAAAAAGAGTGCAAACATTATTGAAGCCTTATTCAAATGTAAACTATAGAATTTTACTATCTTATAATGAAACAGATGCGGTTGCTAATGGTGCGATTGTTGCTGCATTGGGAAAAACAACAACATCTTTTAATTTGAAGTCATGGAGTTCTGACCCTGTATATTGGCGAGCAGAAGGACAAGGAGCGGAATAATGAAGATAAATGATATTTTTGATTTAAGTCAATATGATGAGGCTTATAATTTTGTAAGCGAAAACGAAGGCACAACAATTGAAGACTTAGGGAATGGGCAATATAAAATTGTTGAATTACCGAAACCGAGTCTGGATGACCTTAAACTCGCTAAGAGAAAAGAAATTAATGCCGCTCGTGATGCTGCAGAACAAGGAGGATTTGAGTATATGGGCAAAGTATTTGATTCTGATCCGATATCTTGCCAGCGTATATCCTGCGCCGCCCAGGCTATGCAGCTTTCTGCTTTGGCAGAAGAGACAGCAAGTATAACCTGGACTTGCCAGGATAATACCACCATCGACCTAAATCCGACCGAGCTTTTGGGGTTGGTAGGAGCCTTGGCGGCTTGGTCCAACAGTTGCCATATCAAAGCAACAAAACTAAAAGAGCAGATTGAAGCTTGTCAAAGTGCCGAGACCCTAGCGCAAATAACTTGGGATTAAGGAGAATAAGAAATGGCAAAAATAAATATTAAAGATTTTGATTTTGCGGTTTATGACATAAAATACATAACCCTTCATCGCCTGTCTTATAAAAATGTAAAAGTGCCGAGAGGTTTTATCTTTGATGGTATTACAGTTCCGGCACCGTTGACGGTTTTATTTTCCAACAAAGATTTACGGCAAGGGATTAAAGCCGCGTGTTTTCATGATTTTATGTGCCAAAACAAAGATAAATTTAGCCGCAAAGAAGCAACCAATATTTTGATTGAGTTATGGCTTCAAGTCGGGCTAAACAAGTTTAAAGCCAAGATAGCTCAATATGGAGTTAGTGTCTATCAGTGGCTGAAAGGTTGGGAATGATGGACTGGGGTCTAATTACTGGACTTGCGGCCATATGCGGTGTTATTACCAACTTTATCCGCTTTGGCCGTTGGCAGGGCAACATTGAAACCAGAGTATCAACTTTAGAAAAGATTTACGACAATCATGACCTGCGCATGGAAAATCTAACCCGGCTTTTGTCAAAGCAAAATGATTTATTGACCGAAGTAAAGGTTAAGTTGGATATGCTTTTTAACGATAAAAAAGTAAAGCCAAAATCATGAAAAAAAAATATGTTAAATATCTGATAATCGCGGCGGCAGTTGTTTATGCCGCCGTTTGTTTTATCACGCCCGAGCATGCTGAAACGGTAGGCAAGGGATGGTCAGCTTTGATCAACGGACTTTTGTTATTAATAGGGATTTAATGATATGATAGATTTATATACAATTTCGCAGCGCCTTATTTTGCACGAAGGGATAAGGCTCAAGCCTTATTATTGCAGCAAAGGCAAGCAAACCATAGGTGTGGGTCGGTGTATTGATACCAATCCTTTGACCGAAGAAGAAGAGCAGGTTGTTGGCGATTGGCATCATGGCATTACCAAATGTTCGGCCATATATTTGTTGCACAACGATATCAAAAGAATTTATGCTGAGCTGAAAAAGAAGATAGATTTTTTTACCGATTTAGACAGCGAGCGTCAATATGCTTTGATAGATATGGCGTTTAATTTGGGTGTCAAGGGGCTGTTAAAATTCAAAAGAATGTTAAGAGCCTTGTCGCACGGCAATTATGAAGTTGCGGCTGAAGAGTGTCTAGATTCGGCTTATGCTCAAACGGTTGGTATCAGGGCAAAAAGGATTGCTATAGTTCTTAAGACCGGAGAATTTAAGCTTAATCCATAGTTTTTATCAAGGAAAATAAAAAAATGTATTTACGAGTTATTATTTTGGCCTTGTTGCTGATTTTCAGCTATTTTTTAGGTCAGTCTCATTGTCAAAACAAAATTATCACCCAAGAAATAGAGGTAGTCCGCTATGTCAAATCTCAAGAAAACCAAATTTTATCTCGTCCTCACGCTGCTAAGCCTGAGTTACTTGAGCTCATGCGCAACGGCAAATTATAACACTTGCCCGACATATCCAATAGCCGGCCCCAAAGTAGCCGATGAAATATCATCACTTGAAGGCGATGCTTTTTGGGAGTGGTTGGCAAGGATTAATAAATTGCGGCAGCAATTGGAATTATGCAATCAGTAAAAAATCCCGCTTTTGCTAAGCGGGATTTTTTTAATTATTTCTCGGCCAGTTTGGTCTCTTTCTCATTGGTAACGAATTCTTTACCGTAATTATTGTCAATCTGAGCCACAACTTTCTTAAACTTGACGAGTTCGTTTCCTTTCAAACTTTCGCCGGTAGAAGCCTTGATGGTGCGCGGATTAACACGTCTCCCGTTTTTAATAACCTCATAGTGCAAATGAGGTCCGGTAGAGCGTCCGGTAGAACCGACATAGCCAATAACCTGGCCTTGTTTAACTCTGACACCAGGCCTGATACCTTTGGCAAATCCGCTCATATGACCATAGGCGGTAGAATATTCGGAATTATGGCGTATTTTGACATAATTACCATAAGATCCGTTGTATTTAGCGACCTGAACCACTCCGTCACCGCCGGCATAAATCAAAGTTCCTTTAGGTGCGGCATAATCAACTCCCCAGTGAATTTTGTATTTTTTCAAGATTGGATGAAATCTCTTGCCGAACGGCGAAGAAATACGGGCATTTTTGAAAGCCATCGGTTTTCGATCAAGCGATTTTTTAAGAGCGCGTCCGTTAGCGTCATAATATTCCGAAGCCCCTTTGCTATCCTTAAATTGATAGAGAGCAATTTTTTGGTTTCTCAGCAACAAACCGGCATATAAGATATCGCCGCTTTTAACCAAAGTTCCGTCCGAAGTAACTTTGCTTTCATATACGATTTCAAATTTATCACCTTTTTGAATATCGCGCTTAAAATCGATAGAAAAAGAAAACAAATTAATAAAATTGCTAATAACACGCATCGGCACACCCTGCCGGTTCATAGAACTAGACAGGTTGCCGTCAATTTCGCCGGTAATCGAGTTAACCTCATCAATAAATTCGTCTTTTTCGACATAAGTTTTATAAGCGTTGTCTTTAAGTGCGGTAATAATTCTTTCTCCGGCCTGCGGTTCCAACATAACATAATTAATACCGTTTATATTGTTAGTCTGAGCATCGATAGAAATATTAATTTTTAATTTTTGTCCGGCTTTAAGATCACGGGGATCAAAATGCTCTTTAAGCGAATAATAAATATCGTTTGCAGCATCTCTTGTGGCACCGGCGTCAGTTAAGGCAGAAATAAGAGTATCACCATTTTCCAAGACGATTTCTTTTTCGACATTTTTGTATTTTACGAGGTTGTCAACCATTTCAAACATGGCGCGAATATTATCGACAGATTCTGCTGAAAAATTCTGACTTTCTTTTAATTCGTTATTGACACTATTTTCAATCATCAAATAAGAGAAATAGCCTTTGGTGTCGACAGAAGCTTCCACTCTGTTATTATGAGCCAAAGACAATACAAAAGCAGCCAAGATAGCACTAAAGTAGCAAGTGTTAATAATCTTTTGCTTATGTTTTGATTTTAAAATTGATTTCAACTTTCCAATCCTAACGGTTAAAACTTGAGCCAGTATACAAATCCGATAGTGTTAAATAAAGCACTAAATAGGTTTTATGTGCATAACTAGGCATATTATTCTGACATAGTAAACCCAAAAGGTGAATAAAAGATAAAAATTGATAAAAAAATAAAAAAAGTGCTTGCAATTATGATTTTTGTTAGTTATAAGGAAACTCGATTTAAGTTTTAAGGGGGTGTAGCTCAGCTGGTTAGAGCGTCTGCCTGTCACGCAGAAGGTCGCGGGTCCGAGCCCCGTCACTCCCGCCATTTATCAAAACCGCCGCTTGAGGCGGTTTTTTTATGGCGTAAGGAGTACGCGCTCGGAGCTGCGACCTTGTCGCGTGGCGCAAAGTGAGGAGCAGCCAACAATTTGGCTGCGAGGCCTTTGTGGTGTAGAGTTGTTAGCGAGCCGGCAACATTTATGCGCCACCGGCAAGCGTTACAACTCAAACTGGAGGAGCCTAAGTCACTCCCGCCATTTATCAAAACCGCCTTTTGAGGCGGTTTTTTATGATTTGCATCAAATCACAAGTTATAAGATAAAAACTCTTGCGTTTAAACCAAAAATAGTATTAACATTGTTTATACTGTTTTTAGATGCCAAAAAATGAGAGTTAGTAAATTTATCTTATATCTTGTCTCGTTTTTATTTTTAAGCGGCAATGTAAATGCGCTTGAATATGTGTTTTTTTCGCCCTCGACAGATTGCGAGAATGAAATTATTCGGCTCATAAACCAAAGCCAAGACAAGATAGACATAGCGGTTTATGCCATCAATAACGACAATATCATTACCGCCCTAAAACAAGCCAAAAATCGCGGTGTCAAAATCAGGATTTTAACCGACCGTTTGCAAGCCTCCAACAAAAGTTCCAAAGCAAAAGAGCTTTATGCCTTTGGCTTTGATATAAAAGTTAATTTTCAATATAAAATTGAGCACAACAAATTTGCCTTATTTGATAACAACTATGTTTCTAGCGGATCCTACAATTGGACCAATCCGGCAACCTCAGCCAACAGCGAAAACTGTATTTTTTTTGAAGATAATCAGCCAATTATTCAGGCCTACCAAAAACATTTTAATCAGCTTTGGCAACTCAATAATAAAGCCAAATCTGACGAATGGTTCAATCGTCACCCAACAACCAACAAGGAGGAGTCATGAAAAAACTATGTGTGATTACTTTTTTGCTTTTTTGCTTTATTCAAAGTACTAATACCAATCAGTACACTCCGATTCCGCAAAGACAAGGATGTTGTTCGCATCATGGCGGAGTTTGCGGTTGCTCAATGGGCAAGGCGCGGTGTTGCGACGGGACTCTAAGTCCGTCTTGCGGATGCTAAAAAATAAATTTTTAAATTACTGTCGTGCAAGGCCTTTAGTTTTGTATCTTTGGATAAAGAATTAAGTCAGGATAAAAATATCTGCCATATTCTTGCAAACTAATATTAGCCACAAGTCAAAAACATATAAATTTTATTTGGCATATCAAAAGGATTATTTTCTGTTATTAACAAATTTGTAACCAATAGCCGTTAAATATAATTTATATAAACCAATAGAGTAGTCTTAAATGATAGAAATTGCACTAGACAGCCAAGACGGCAACAATTTTTGCGGCAAAGAGCGTCCCGTGTTTGAAATCAATAACCTGCCATCATCTGATTGGGCAGGCTATCGCGCGCTAGCCAAAGAGTTTATTGTCCGTTTTTCACAAGAAGCAGTTGTTATTGTTCGCAACCATATCAAAGATTTTTCGCTTAACGATTTTGCGCTGGCTTTGTTTGTTTCTTCATGCCAGTTAGATAACAATATTGAATGTGCGGTATTTAAAGTTGCCGACAGCCGGGCCGCAACATCAGCTTACAAGCCATATGTTGCTCTAACTGTTGCCGTCAAATATATTATGCGCCTTGGGAAAGAAAGTCTTGACGAAGTTTATAAAGATATTTCGACCTTAGGCTATTTAGGTATAGATGTTAAGCATGACTATATCAATCACAAATTGTTTTTATCTTTACCCGGCAAAGGGGATGTGCCAATCATCAAGGCTGACAATATAACAGATATTTTAGTTGCTGTCGGCACGGCCAAAGCGCTGGCTTTGTTGCAGCTTAATCGTGCTTTTAAGGCAGAAATTACTCTAAGTAAAAACGCCGGCATTTTTGAAGAGAATTCGGCAATAGAAAAAGTTATAGCCACCATCAAACCCTTGCTTAAATAAGTCCTTTTTTGACCGATATTTTGTTAAGTCTGTTTATTACTGTTTCGGCAAACACGCGCAACGGGCTGGATAATATTTGAGGGCGCAAATCCTGCGGCTCAATTTTCATATTGCAGGCAAAATACATAAAATCATCAAAATCGATAGCATATTTAGGGCACAATAATTTAAATAAATTGATACAATCATAGCGCAATTTAGGATCGATATATAATCCCGTGCTTATAGCTGTGGGTATTGCCGCGTTTGCAGTTTCACAAGAGGCATAAGTATCAGCCGAATGAACCACCAAAGTATTTCCGAAACCTATAATTCCCGGATATATATTTCCCAATTTTTGCAGTTTACGAAATTCATCTTCATGTTTTCCGGAATATATACGCCAATATTTGGGATCGCGTTCATCATCATCTTTGGCGATTCGTTTGCAATTTTGAAAAATAATTTGCGGATTTTGCAAAGATTTTTCATACAAGAAGTCCGTAACATCATTTGGGGTTCTCGGTCCGTTGACAAAAGCCACTCCGAAACCGTTTTTGGCCAAATTGACAGCGTAATTATACAGTTTTTTTGCATAAACGATATCGAATAATATTTCATTTCCTTCCACTCTTCCACCCAAGCAAAAGACCACTCTTTTTGTTTTGTTGCAAAAGGTATTAATTTTATCGGTAATCGGTTTCATATCGTCATCATTTTCAAGTTTATTTATCAAAGATTTGAGTTCTTTGTTTTTTTGTTTAACGGTTCTGCGATTAAAATTATTGATAATACCGACAGTAATCAAAGTCTTTTTGCGTAGGCGCTTATTTTGCAATAGGCGTATTCTGGTGGCAAAAGTCAATAAATGCTTTGGTATATTTATCAAATCGACATATTTATATTTATAAAGTTTACTGGTCAAAACGGTAGTAAACACAAATCCTAATTTATGCTCGGCATAATATTCTTTTACCGCTTTGCAGAGCATATCATTATTTTTGCCGGCATCGGTTGTTTCAGTCATATTATAAACAGTTATAAACACACGGGGTATTTTAGTTGTTTTTTGCATATATCTATCGAGCATGGCAAAAATTTTTTTACGAAATTCGTGATAATTTTTAAACTGCAAAAAAGATATTCTTTCTTTAAGTTCATCAACGTTATCAACATTTTCCGGCAATAAAAAAGCGTTAGAAATATCACAGATTGTACCATTAATTTCGGCCAAAGCATTTAATGCGCCGATTATTTGATTTTGATATCCTTTATCAGGTGTCGGGCAGGCAAAAACCGCAAAATCCGCAATATCTTCACTCATATTTTTCTCCACAAAATTTAATATTAGTCACTCTATACAAAAACAGTTAAAAAAGTTTTTATTTATATGTAATCTAAACGTTTTTTTAATAAATTGCTTATATAAGTAAGTTCTACAGAATGTGATAATCTATTTTTGGAGAACTGAAATGTACAAATTTAATGAAGATGCAATTCGCGAAGCCGCATATTATATATGGAAAAATAACGGTTGCCCGGCCAATACCAGTTTAAACGATTGGGATGCTGCCATCAATCAATTGACAGCCAATGCTGGTTGTTGTTTGAAAGCGCCCAAAAAGATTTCCTCTGCCGGAATTTTGATGCCCAAAAAGGCGTCTAAGGCTGCTTCGATTTTGCGCAATGTAAAATCAATTATTTTGAAACCGGCATCTGCCGCCAAAGCTCAGGCATCTTCAGCTCCCAAAGCTGCCTCAAAAGCAGCCCCGAAGAAAGTAGCCGCCAAAAAGGTAGTTGCTAAAAAAGCTGCTCCCAAAAAGGTTGTTGCCAAAAAAGCTGCTCCCAAAAAAGCTGCTCCCAAAAAAGCTGCTCCCAAAAAAGCTGCTCCCAAAAAGGTAGTTGCCAAAAAATCTAAATAATTTGCTGTAAAGAGTTTTCGACGCTAAAAAATCTCCGCTTTATGCGGAGATTTTTTAGTGTTTAAACGCAAAATACTTAAACAATATATAGCTTGAAATCGTTGTGCAAACAATAGCCAAAAACTGCGCCAAATAAACATTAATCTCGGCAATTCTGACAAACATCTCAAGCATTACGGCATTTATGGTATAAGCCACAATCCAAACGCCAACGCATTTGACATATTCTTTGACCCAAACGCCAAAATTTCCCTTGGTGCAGAATACAAAAATCTTTTGTGTGGCAAAAGAAATAAACGAAGAAAAAATCCATGCCAAAGTCATCGACAACCAATACTTTGCTTCGCCCAGCAGTAAAATAAATCCGACATACATCAGATAAGACACGGTTGCATTAAAACCACCCACCAGCAAAAATCTTATTTTATCGGGCAATCTGAACCAAAAATTCCAAACACACCAAAATATTTTAAGACAATATTTCATTGGCTAACTTTTCAAATCGACCAAAACCGAAAGCATTTCGTTATTGACGGTAAAACTTTGGGCATTAAGGCTATAAGCTCTTTGCACCACAATCATCCGCGAAAATTCTTCCTCCAAATTAACCGAGGAGCTCTCCAAAGATTCGGCAACGACGATTCCGTCAGGATCGATATAATAGCTGTTACCTGTTTCACCATTAGCCTCAAACAGTGTGTTGTTATAAGGGGTCAAATTTTCCGGTGCGGCAAATCCGGTCAAAGCAAGTTTGGCAATGGCAATATCATTGTCATTGCTATAATAGGCTCTAAGGATTCCCCCCTCATCAAATCCAACCGAAAGCAAGTTGCCGGAAGGAAAACCGTTTTGTTCTATTTTGGTAACCTGAGAACTTTCACCATATTGCGTAAGCTTAGAAATATCAATATTTACATTACTGGTGCTACCGTCATTCCAAGTTATTGCAACATCAATATTTTCCGGAGTCTTGATAGTTCCGTCGGTATTAAAAATAATTTCCGTGGTGTTTCCAACGGCGGTCCCGTCTTCCAGTTCAAAAGACAAAGCCCAAGAGTTTTGCTGACCGTCAATTTTACTCAAAACCATATTAAGATTGGCGCCGTCGTAATTATTTGAATATATCCTGACGCTATAAACACTTCTGTCCACATCGTTGGCCGGGACATTGGCAATAATCGAGGCCTGAGTCGTTTCTTTTTGCGGAATTGTTTGCGGGGCATCAATAACAATGTTAGAAGCGACATTGCTAAATTCGCCGTTTTCATTAGCCCGAAAACCCTGAACAAACAACCCTCCGCTTGAAACCAGATAAACGACATCGTCTTGAGCCAATTTTTGAAAATCGCCGGCGCGGGTATAATAGATATTGCCATATCCGTCATCAAGGGTAAAAAACGCGTTGCTGTTACCGTTTATGGCCACATCAAACGCATTACCGGTTGTCTGCACTGTTCCCTCAATACCAATATTGGTTCTGTCATAATATCCCACCCCGTCAATAGATGTTCTTGAGGATGATAAACCGCTCTGAGCCCCGACATTAAGTCCCGACGAGCCGAGCAGGGTATAGAACAAAGTTTCGTTTTGTTTATATCCGGTAGTGTTCATATTGGCAATATTTTCCGCCACAGTCTGCTGAGCGTGGCTCATGGCGTTCATACCCGTAACCGAAGGAATAAAACTGGCAATAGTCATTTTTAACCTCTTTGTTTAAATTAACTCATTCGGTTTATATGCAAATTTTGTGCCAAAAAATCACTTGTTAATATTCATCAAGTAATGGTTCTAACGACGGAAATGGTAATAACATCCTAAATATCGCCCAAGGGGCCAAGCTGGCGTTTGAAAAAGACGGTTCTACCAAGTGGTATCAGCTGGGCGAGGATTATAGGGATGAAAATGATACCGGAAAAGCTAACCAAATTACTGCCGACAATGTTGCCACTACTATCCAAGGCATTGCCGAGACCTCGGCTTGGGTTTTGCCGACCAGCATTGAGGCTGACAGCGCAGATGATGAAAAAGACAGCAACAGCCAAAATCTTTTGGCCTATCAAAACCAATTTAACACCGCGCTCAAAGAATATGACAAGTTATTATCCGATTGCTCTTATCAAGGTATCAATTTGCTCAAAGGCGGCAACCTCAAGGTGGTGTTTGATGAAAACCGAACTCACGTCTTTAATATAGCAGGTCAGGATATCACCAGCAA
>CALXUO010000026.1 GCA_944391695.1 uncultured Alphaproteobacteria bacterium | reverse complement strand
TCTGCCGAGTTGGGTAAGGACATAAATTCCGTCGCCAATACTAATAACAATGAAGAATACGGAAAAAAGACAGCACAAGAACTTGATAAATATGTTGAAAATTATAAAATTCCAGATTGGCCAAATTATTTTGGCCCGGCGGCTCCGGTAATTGATTTTGCTCGCAACTATAGTGAAATGCTCAGAAAAAATTTAGATCCCAGTGATAAATTTTTTCATTGTAAAGCAAATTATGAAGCCGCATCCAGAGGAAAAAACGGCGAAGAAGTTGCTACAACCTTAGGGCGTTTGCGTGAAACTATTGACATGTTGACAGGCGATAGTGCCACAGATTCTCTTAAAGATTTACGAGCAAATGCTCGCGGAAGAATTGGGTACAAAACAGGTAAAACACTAAAAGAGGCTTGTCCCACTTTTTATAAAGATTATGAAAAATGGTATTAAAATGCTAAAAAAAATTGAAAATTTTATAGTTAACATTGCAAAATTGACGTTAAAAATAGCAATATTTTTGCTGTTATTAGTCTTTTTTGCCGTTGATTTTTTTATAGCATTCTCAATTACCGAATATAGCTTTATAATTTACGGTATTGTAATGGTAATATGTTTGACTTCTTTTGCGGCTACATTTTTTGCAAGCATAAGAAAAGTGTCATACATAATATTTGCAATATCATTTATTATTTATCTTTTAATGTTTTTTTATTATCCTCCTATAGTTGAACGACAAGCCATTGACAGATGCTTTGACAGTGGCTCGGGAGTATGGGATTACAACGAGCATCGTTGCCGCGCAGATTGCTGGAAATGGGACAAAGAGCACGGTTGCTATAAGATAGAATTAAATAGCCTGTAATATAAAAAAACACCGCCCCGCTTTTTTAAGCAAAAGGGGCGGTGGGTGGTTTATCAAAATACCTATTTTAAGGTTTCAATCAGCTCATCAAGATTACGGGCTTTTTGCTCGCCGGTTATCATATCTTTGCAGGCAAAAAGTCCGGTTTTTGCTTCTTCTTCGCCGATAATAATCAGGAACGGCACGCCGATTTTGTTGGCATATTCCATTTTTTTCTTAAACTTGCATTGCCGATACATCACATCAACGGCAATATCCGCGTTTCTTAGTTTACCTGCCAGTTTAACCGCCGCCTCAATCAAGCTTTCATCTTGCGGAACAATCAAGGCTTTGCTTGGTGTCAGCTCCTTAAATTGCAATAGGTTGTTAGCGCGCAATTGGTCAAACAAACGGGTCAGACCGATAGAAATACCAACACCTGGGAATTTCTTGTCCATAAACACCGAGGAAAGGTTGTCATATCTTCCGCCCGAGCAAACCGAGCCAAACTGCGGATATTCATCAAAAAATGTCTCATACACCGTGCCGGTATAATAATCCAACCCGCGAGTAATGCTGAGGTCAATTTGGATATTTTGAGCCGGCAGACCAAGGTTTTGCGCCTGCGTAATCACTGTTTTGAGCTCATCAAGACCGGCAACAAAATTTTCGTTTTCGATGTGTAAACTTTCAAGTTTTGCAATAATTTCATCGTTTAGTCCGTTGATTTTGATGAATTTTAGCAGGCTTTGTTTTTTGTCTTCGGCCAAGCCCAAATCGCCCAGCTCGCCCAAGAAAGCCTCCTCGGGGATTTTTTTGATTTTGTCAACCAAACGCAAAACCTCAACCGTTTTGTCGGCAATATCAAGGCTTTGCAAAAATCCGCCAAGCAACTTGCGGTTATTGATATAGATTTTGAATTTCGGCAAATTTAGTTTGCTGAACACGGTATAGATGACCGCCAACACTTCGGCATCATAAACGATATTGAGTTCGTCGCGGTCGATTATATCTATATCGCATTGATAAAATTCTCTAAACCGACCTTTTTGCGGTCTTTCGCCACGATATACTTTGCCGATTTGATAGCGTTTGAACGGGAAGGTGAGGTCGTTGTTATAAAGGGCGACATATTTGGCCAAAGGCACGGTCAAATCAAACCGCATGGCCAAATCGGTATCGCCTTTTTTGAACTCATAAATCTGCTTTTCGGTCTCACCGCCGGATTTTGAGAGCAAAACTTCGGCCAATTCCAAAACCGGAGTATCCAACGGGGCAAAACCAAAAAGCTCGTAGATATGAGCAATGACTGACTTCATATGATTAAATACGATTTGCTCCTGCGGTAACAGTTCCATAAATCCTTGTAGTGTGCGTGCAGTCATTGCTCATATCTCCAAAAAAGTTAATCAAACAAACCTAAAGTTAAAGCCATTTGAGCCCATATGTCAAGCAACTTATGGCAAAACTTTAAGTTTTTTAAAACAAAAACTCCCCTTGGCCTTTCACAAGGCGAGGGGAGATAAGATGGCTTTTTATTTTTTTATGTATGGCTCCAAGCTTGGCGCTAATGCTGCATTTTTGCCAAACAGCAGAGCCGTATAGTGCTCTTTTGTTAGGCCATGTTTTTCGGCAAAAGCACCAATGGCATAGCTATAGCCGTTTCGCATTAATTTGATGATGTGTTTTTCATCAAAAAATCCTCCCTTGGCAAAAACTTTTGCCCAAGCTGAGGTCTCAAGCGCCATATCTTGGATGCCGCCGCTGATTTTGCGCAGGTTGGCAATCTTGGTTACCACCACCTCGTCAGGAGTCTTCATGCAAAACTCTTCAAACCACTTCATCTGAGCATTCTCTTCGATGATATCAAAGAGTTTGGTTTTAAGCTCCGGCGATGCTTTGTCAAACATATCCTGCGGGAGAATGCCCTCTTTGGCTACGGCAATCAAGATCTGTTCTTGGTATTTCTCCGGCAGAGCCTCAATATCTTTTCGGGGTATGAAGCCCATCTCCTGCTGATACCGACACAATTCCAGGTTACTCTCAAAAGTGGTCATATCTTCCATTCGGAAGAAATATCCCACATATTGAGGCATGGCGATATTGTTTTGAATCAGCATCTTGACCGCCTGCATTTTGTGTCCTTCGAATGGTAGCATATTAACCAATCTTTTGGCCTCACCTCTGGCATCTTTGGAGCCAATTTTGGCAAGCTTTGCGGCAAAAGCTTCCATCTTGCCGAAATTTTGCCCTTTTTTCCAATACTCTGCCATTTTGGCAGCCACAACCACCGGATTGGCTTTTTCTTCCCAGATCGGATAGCCGCTCCAAACTGTTAGCTGTTTTGGCTCCAGATTGGGAACATATTTTTCCCAGCGCAACAGAAGTCCTAAACAGTTTTTTGCTATTTCTCTCACATTCTCCAATTCGGAAGATGAATCTTGGTACAAAATCGTATCAAGAGATTGCAGCATCTCCAATTTCTGAGCCACAAACAATTCATGGAAAACAACTGCTCGTGCATTAGGCCTCAAATTTTTCACCACCTCAGGAGAAAAACTCTCTGGCTGCTTTTTAAGCAGCAATTTTACATTAACAGCATCGTGCTCGCATACTTTTACCACTTCATCTTTTGACAAAGTGTATTTTGTGCATGCAGCAATAGCTTTGTCATAAACATTGTTATATGCCGCCTTAAACTCGTAGCTGTTGCAGATA